>JAIQFT010000031.1:0-55000 GCA_020073185.1 Terriglobia bacterium | reverse complement strand
ACCTCGTCGAAGGTGTTCCTTGCCGGTGATCATAAGGCGAGATGGGCCGGGTCGCGGTGATGGCCGTCACGATGAGACGTTCACCTCCCGAATGCGCCAAATTCCGCCACATATTCTCCGAAAGAGCGGTTTCGAGACGAACACGTGAAACCGGTCCAGACTGTCCCTTGCCCGCCCCGCAGGCGGGCATTAGAATTCCCTGTTTGCGATGCACTTCAGATTCGCTTTAGGGAGGAGAGCTCATGGCAGCCCTTGAGGTCGGCAAACGCGCCCCGGACTTCGATGTCCCCGCGTGTACCGGCGAAGAGAAACACCGGCTGAAGCTGGCGGATTACCGCGGGAAGCGGCACGTGGTGCTGGCCTTTCACCCGCTGAACTTTACCCCGGCTTGAGCAGCGCAAACTTCGGCGTACCAGGCTGATCGCGACCGGTTCGCCGAACTTGATGCCCAGGTCGTGGGCATGAGCATCGATTCGGTATTCAGCCACGTTGCGTGGCAGAAATTTGAAGTGGGGAAACTCACCTATCCCTTGGGCAGCGACTTCTATCCGCATGGCGAAGTCGCGCGGCGCTTTGGCGTGCTGCGGGAGGGCGATCCCATCCCGGGCATCAGCGAGCGCGCGGTCTTCGTGATTGATAAGAACGGAATCATCCGATTTTCCAACGTGTACGAGTTGGGCGAGGTCCCGGAAAACGAGGACGTCTTCGAGGTGCTGCGGGAGATGGCCAAAGCCTCAGCAATTTCTTAGAGTCTCGGCGGTCTGGGACCACGCCGACCCTGTTCAGGCAATCTGTCATGCAGAACGCTTCCTGGCAGAATCAAAGGGCGCGCGCGATCCGGCCCGCGCGCGCCAAGAAAAGTGACAAATCTCGGCCTTGCCGATCCGAACAACAGGAACGGGGGCTAGCACCAGGGTTGACAGCTCTGTCCTTCCGCCGAGCTCAGGCAAGGTCGTAGCGATCAAGGTTCATCACCTTGTTCCACGCCGCCACGAAATCGTTCACGAACGCCTCCTTCGAGTCGTCGCATGCATAGACTTCCGCGATTGCTCGGAGCTGGGAGTTCGAACCGAATATAAGATCGACACGGGTGCCGGTCCACTTGAGTTCGCCCGTCGCGCGATCGCGCCCCTCATACACGCCTTCGGATGCCGAGGAAGGCTGCCACTTCGTATTCATGTCGAGCAGGCTGACGAAGAAATCATTCGTCAGCGTCTCGGGCCGGTTGGTGAAGACTCCGTGCCGGGACTGCCCGAAGGTAGCGTTCAGGGCGCGCATGCCGCCGACGAGAACCGTCATCTCGGGAGCAGTCAGCGTCAGCAACTGCGCCCGATCCACCAGCAGTTCCTCCGCCGGTCTTTGGTGTCCCTTCCGGAGGTAGTTGCGGAACCCGTCTGCGGTCGGCTCCAGGACGGCGAATGAATCCACATCGGTCTGCTGCTGCGAAGCATCCGTGCGCCCGGGCGAGAAGGGAATCTTCACTGCGCGCCCGGCCCTTTTAGCAGCTTCTTCGACGGCTGCGCAGCCACCCAGAACGATCAGGTCAGCCAGCGAGACCTTCTTTCCGCCGGACTGCGAGCTGTTGAAATCCTTTTGGATTGCCTCCAGCGCCGGCAGGGCCTTTGCCAGCCCGCCCGGCTGGTTCACTTCCCAATCCTTTTGCGGCGCAAGGCGAATGCGCGCCCCATTCGCCCCACCGCGCTTGTCGGAGCCGCGGAACGTTGCCGCCGACGCCCAGGCAGTCGTGACCAGTTGGGAGATCGACAGTCCGGATTTGAGGATCTTGGCCTTCAGGGCAGCAATGTCCTGCTCCCCGATTAATTTATGATCCACCGCCGGAACAGGGTCTTGCCACAGCTGGGGCTCCGCAGGAACGAGCGGGCCAAGGTACCGCGAGAGAGGACCCATGTCGCGGTGCGTCAGCTTGAACCACGCCCGGGCAAACGCGTCTGCGAACTGATCCGGATGCTGGTAGAAGCGCCGTGAGATCTTTTCGTAAGCAGGGTCGAAGCGCAAGGCGAGGTCCGTGGTCAGCATGGAGGGCGCGTGACGCTTTGACGGATCGTGCGCATCCGGCACCGTACCGGCGCCTGCGTCATTCTTCGGTTTCCACTGATGAGCACCGGCAGGGCTCTCGGTCAGTTCCCATTCGTAGCCGAACAGGTTCGCGAAGAAGTTGTTGCTCCACTTCGTAGGCGTCGTGGTCCAAATGACTTCCAGGCCGCTGCCGATCGCGTCACCGCCTTTGCCCGTGCCAAATTTGCTCTTCCAGCCGAGGCCCTGCTCCTCGATGCTGGCGGCTTCCGGCTCTGCGCCCACCAGTGCCGCATCGCCCGCGCCGTGGGTTTTGCCGAAGGTGTGACCGCCGGCAATCAGCGCGACCGTTTCTTCGTCGTTCATTGCCATGCGGCGGAACGTTTCGCGGATATCCGTGGCCGCCGCGAGAGGATCCGGCTTGCGGTTCGGCCCTTCCGGATTCACGTAGATCAGACCCATTTGCACGGCAGCCAGAGGATTCTCAAGATCACGGTCGCCGCTGTAGCGCTCGTCCGCCAGCCACTTGCCCTCCGCCCCCCAGTAGATGTCCTCTTCGGGCTCCCAGACATCCTCGCGCCCGCCGCCGAAACCGAAGGTCTTGAAGCCCATCGAGTCGAGGGCGACGTTGCCTGCGAGAATCATAAGGTCGGCCCAGGAGATCTTCCGGCCGTATTTCTGCTTGATCGGCCACAGCAGCCGGCGAGCCTTGTCGAGGTTCACGTTGTCCGGCCAGCTATTGAGCGGCGCGAAGCGCTGCTGGCCGGCTCCGGCTCCGCCGCGGCCGTCGCCAATGCGGTACGTGCCTGCGCTGTGCCACGCCATCCGAATGAACAGCGGCCCGTAGTGGCCAAAGTCGGCCGGCCACCAATCCTGCGAGTCCGTCATCACGGCATGAAGATCCTTGATCACGGCATTCAGGTCGAGACTTTTGAATGCCTTCGCATAGTCGAACGCCTCGCCCATCGGATCGGACAAGGGGGAGTGCTGGTGCAGGATCTTGAGGTTGAGCTGATTCGGCCACCAATCCGCATTCGTTGCGGCTCCAGCCGCCGTGTGTCTGCGAGCGCCGCCCGTTACCGGGCACTTGGTTTCAGTTGACAAGTTTTTGCTCCTGTTTCCTATGAATTAGTCGAGAAACTGTGACGAACCGCGAACCCATCCTGGCTTTCCCAATCGCGCTATCGCCGCCGGCCGCGCTTGCAGACTCGCGCCATTCATCCGGTATCCACGCGCCTACGACACTGGACGGCGAACGCGCCGTGGAGCGCACTGCGTGCAGAGTCCCCGGAAAATGAGTTCGCATTCGCGAAGAATCCGCTTACCGAGGGCGCCGGAAGCAGGTCTGGGCACATCGTACCACTCCAGGTCCTCCACCTTGCCGCAGCGGTCGCAGACGAAATGGTGATGCCGCACGCCTTTCGCATCGAATCGCGCGGCGCGGCCCTCGACTGCCACTTCACGCACCAGACCCGCCCGCACTAGGTCCCGCAGATTGTTATAAGTCGTGGCCCTGGAAGAGCGCGGATCCACGCGATTCACAGCGGCGAAGATTTCCGCAGCCGTGGGATGCCGGTTGCATTCATTCAAGAACGCCATCACGGCGTAGCGCTGCGGCGTGCAGCGCAACCCGCTGCCCTCCAAGGAGCGTTTAATCGCCTCGGCGTCCATGCAATATTTAGATAATATCTAATATGACATTTTGTCAAGACTTATGCCTTGGCTTGCTGCGGCGAGCGGAAAACCGGCGGACACCCCGGCGCGCGCGGTAACCCCGGGACCCGCAACGGCGACCGCTTCTGATAAAATCGCGCATCAATTCTGCACGAACGTCCTTGGGGGGAACGTTTCATGAGCACTGCCGCCGCCGCTGCGTCGCAACCACCGCTGTCTGAGCCCGCGCGCATCATCAACACCTTCATTGCGCCGAGTACCACCTTCGCAGACATCCGCCGCAACCAGAGCTGGTGGGTGCCGTGGCTTCTGATGTCCATCGTGTCGCTCGCCTTCGTGTTTGTCATGGGCCAGAAGATCGGTTTCGAACAGATCATGCGCAACGAAATGGCAAAGAGCCCATCGCGGCTCGAGCAGTTCGAGAAGCTTTCGCCGGAGCAACGCGCCCGGCAAATGGAGATAGGCGCGAAGGTCACGTCCTACTTCTCTTACGCAACTCCCGCGTTTCAACTGCTCGGGGGATTGGTCGTCGCCGGGGTATTGCTGGCGGTATTCAACTTCGGCGCCGGCGCGGAGATCACCTTCAAGCAGTCTCTTGCCATCGTCATGTACGGCTTTCTGCCGTTCTTGATTCACGCGCTGTTGGGGATTGTTTCGCTCACCGTCGGCGTGGATACCGAAGGCTTCAACGTACGCAATCCGGTCGCCACCAACCCCGCGTACTTCATGAACCCGCTGGAGCATAAGTTCTTCTATGGCCTGCTGACTTCGGTTGACGTGTTTTCCATCTGGGTTATTGTGCTGCTGGGCATTGGCTATTCGTCGGTAAGCAAGCTGAAGCGTTCCACCGCGATCCTCATCGTGGCCGGGTGCTTTGTAGTGTTTAAGCTGGCCTCCTCAGCCATAAGCGCGCTGTGATGAAGGCCGCGGCACGCTTCAACGTCGCGGGCCTCAGATTACTTTGGTGTCGCCCGGCCGTGACCGTCATCACAGACGACTCACCGCATCGGGCGCAGCATCGAATCAGCCTGCAATTTGGCGGCTGGAGCGCACGATGACACCCTGTACCCGATGGTCGGTTAGCGCCAGCGATCTTACCGGTATGACTCCGGCCAAGGCGCGTGATCTGATCGTGCAGTGTTTCCATGAGGCGCAGAAAGAAACCTCGCTGCCGCCAGCCAGTTCATCCACCAACCGCACGAGCAATCCGATCTGCGGAACATGGTGATCGGTGCGGTCCGGTTGGCGTTCAGGGAAGCCGGTGGCGACTACGACCAGCCGACCAAGGCTACCCTCATGAAGGTCGTCGAGATCCTGGCGTGGAAGTCGGAGCAGCGGCAAACTCCAAAAGAGATCATTGCCCATCACAAAGGCGAGATCGAGAGAGTCCTTCGCGCGCTGGACTAATCTATTGGATATCGATATCGCCGTCGGCCCTCACTGGCCGATCGCCTGCAACGCCTTCCCGATCTCTTCATCCTGCTCAGGAAACACCGTTCGCAAGTCGAGCAGCACGCGCCCTTCCTCGACGCGCGCGATGATCGGCGGATCATTTTTTCTGAGGCGCGAAGCAAATTCGTCGGCGCTCAGGTCTGCCCACGTCAAGGTCAGCAGGCGCGTCGGCAGCGCTGCCCCGGGCGCCGCGCCGCCGCCAATCACCGATTCACCTCCGATGACCTCGCCGCTCACCGGCAGGCGCAGCTTGCGCGCCAGCGCCTGCGCGCGTTGCCCGATCTCCTCGGCGGAGAGGCGCATCATGCGCAGCGCAGGCACGGCATCGTGGTCCTGGCAGACATAGGCGAGCAGCGTTGTCTCCAGCGCGGCGTAGATGAGCTTGTCAACCCGCAGGGCGCGAAACAGCGGATTGGCGCGGATGCGCGCGATGATCTCGCGCCGCCCGCTGAGCAGACCCGCCTGCGGCCCGCCCAGCAGCTTGTCGCCGCTGTAAGTGACCACGTCCACGCCGGCGCGCAGGCTGTCGCCGACGCCGGGCTCTCCGCTGATGCCGAGCGTCCTCATCTCAAACAGCGCGCCGCTGCCCAGGTCTTCCAGAACCGGCAAGCCGCGCTGGTGCGCCAGCTCGACCAGTTCCCCCAGCGACGGCTGCTCGGTGAATCCGACAATCTGGAAATTCGAGCGGTGCACGCGCAGGATCAGCCGCGTGCGCTCGTTGATGGCGCGCTCGTAGTCCGCCAACCGCGTGCGATTGGTGGTGCCGACCTCGCGCAAGGTCGCGCCGGACTTGCTCATCACGTCGGGGATGCGGAACGAGCCGCCGATTTCCACCAGTTCGCCGCGCGACACCACTACCTCGCCGCCGTCGGCCAGTGTATTGAGCGCCAGCAGCACCGCAGCCGCGTTGTTGTTTACCACTACGGTGGAAATGTCGTCCGCATACTCGCTCAGCAGGCGCGCGAACAGCCGGTCCACATGGACGTCGCGCTGGCCGCGTTCGCCGGAATCAAGGTTGTATTCGAGATTGGAATAGGTTGTCGCAACCTGGCGCGCGTGATCGAGCGCAGCCACCGACAGCGGCGCACGACCCAGATTGGTGTGCAAGACGACGCCGGTCGCGTTGATCACCCGGCGCAACGACATTTGTAAGGAGCGGCGCAACTCGCGCTCTACCGCTTCCGGCAGGCCGCCGATGGCCAACTCTAGTCGCTGGTCGTCGACTCGCCCCGCGGAAATTTCCGACCGCAGTCGTTCCAGCGCCGCGCGTGTCGCGTCCAGGGTGGCGGCGCGGCCTTCGCGCTCGGCCATGTGCGCGATCTCGGCCTGGTGCAGCAACTCGTCCACCGACGGCAGCTTGCGGAACAGTTGCGCGTTTCGGGGCCCGGGTTTGGAGGTCCTGGCCATTCTTGGCCGCGATTATTTCACCACGGAGGCACGGAGACACGGAGAAAACTTCTTGGTCTCTGTGTCTCCGTGTCTCTGTGGTTGATTTCTCGTATAGTTATCGCGCTTGCCCTTACCGGAAAGAAAGCTCATCGAGCGCATCAAGCGAGCTGCATGCTCACCCTCGCCTGTGCTCACCCGCGGCATTGGCGATGACTGCGCCGTGCTGCGCCCGCCACGCGGGCAGGAATTGCTGGTCACCACCGACTTCAGTCTGGAGGACGTGCACTTCCGGCGCGACTGGCATCCGCCCGAATCCGCCGGGCACCGCTGCCTGGCGCGCGGCCTGAGCGACATCGCCGCCATGGGAGGGGAACCGCTGGCGGCATTTCTGTCGCTGGCGTTGCCCGCCGATTTCCCGCAGCGCTGGGCCGACGGTTTCCTGCGCGGCCTGCTGAAGCTCGCCGGACAATTCAAGGTTCCGCTTGCCGGCGGCGACATTGCGCAATCGCCCACCGGCGTCCTCGCCGATATCTTGGTGGTTGGCTCCGTACCACGGGGGAAGGCGCTGCTGCGTTCCGGCGCCAGGCCCGGCGAGGCTATCTATGTCACTGGCGCGCTCGGCGCCTCGGCAGCGGCCATCCGGCAAATGCTCGCCGGCAGGAAACTCCGCCCCCCGCAACACCGCGCCCACTTCTTCCCCGACCCGCGCATCGCTGCGGGCGTCCAGCTTCGCCGGCAACGCCTGGCTTCGGCTGCCATTGATCTCAGCGACGGCCTTTCCACCGACCTGTCGCACATTTGCGAGGAGAGTGGCGTGGGCGCTGTCGTGAACGCGCGAAGCATTCCAGTCGCAACGGGAGCGACGATGGAAATGGCCCTTCACGGCGGTGAAGACTACGAGTTGCTGTTCACCGCGCCGCCGCGCACGCGTGTGCCGGCGGAAATCGCCGGCGTCCGCGTTACCCGCATCGGCGAAATCATACGCGGGGCGCGTGTGTTCTTGGCGGATCGAGAAAGACGCCGCCCCATGCCGCCGCGCGGCTGGGAACACTTCCGATAGCCGCGCGACGCTAACTACCAACTGCCAGCTACTAACTCCTGTTGTGGAGCCGCGCGGACAACGAGGGGATTTAGTGAAGCAGCAGCCAGTGACCCGTTAGGGATGCGTTGCTGAGCGACATACCTTGATTGCCACTTGCATGTGCGCGCGACGGCGATACAGTACAGGCATGAGGAGAACTCTGTTTGTGGTTGCCGTCGCCGTGAGCGCCCTCGCCGCCGCCGCGCAGCAGGCGCCCGCCCCCGCAGCGCAACCCACGCCCGCGCTGGATGCGCAGCAAATCTGCGCCCGCGAATTCGGCGACCAGTTCAAGCTCGATCCGAAAATCGCGCCCCTGACTGCCGATCTTGATGGCGACGGCCAGGAGGACCTGGTGCTGGTGGCCACCGCGAAGAATCCGCTCAGCGGCGAACTCGACCATCACTATCTCGCGATCGATCCCTACGACTCCTTCTTCGGCTTCGGCGATCCCAAGGTCACGGTGCAGTTCTCCGCCACCAACGCCCTCACAACCCGCTACGTGCTCGTGGTGCACAATTGGCGCGCGCCCAAGGCCAAGTTCGTGATCGTCAACCTGCCCTTCGACAGCCTCTCGGTTGGGAAGACCGCAATCAAGAAAAAGAAGGTCACCGTAAATACCATCCAAGCGACCGAAGCCGGCGGCCTCGGCTCCGACGTCTACTGGGATGGCAAGAAGTACAAGTGGAAGCCCAACTACGCCGCCAACGAGTAAATCTGATCTGCGGAATCGTTTTGGGTAGGGCACGGCTTCAGCCGTGCCGCTGACGCCCGCATACAAATGGGCTTTAGCCCCTGAGGCCCGCCGTCTATAATGCGCGGCCATGAGCTCCCTGGAACAGAAGCTGGACGAACTCAAAAAACGCGACCATCTCGCCGAGCAGGGCGGAGGCGAAGAACGCCGCGCCAAGATGCACAAGGAAGGCAAGATGAGCGCGCGCGAGCGCATCGCCTTCCTGCTCGACGAGGGCACCTTCGAAGAAACCGACAAGCTCGTCACCCACCAGTGCCACGACTTTGGCATGCAGGAGCAGAAGTACTACGGTGACGGATTCGTCACTGGCTATGGCCGCATCGAGGGCCGCCTGGTGTTCGTCTTCGCGCAGGACTTTACCGTCTTCGGTGGCTCCCTGTCGCTGGCCAACGCCAACAAGATTGTCAAGGCCATGGACCAGGCCATGCGCGTGGGCGCGCCGCTAGTCGGGCTAAACGATTCCGGCGGCGCGCGCATCCAGGAAGGAGTGATGTCGCTGGCTGGCTACGCCGACATCTTCCTGCGCAACACCCTGGCCAGCGGCGTCATTCCGCAGATCTCCGCCATCATGGGCCCGTGCGCCGGCGGCGCCGTGTACTCGCCCGCCATCACCGATTTCACCCTCATGGTGGAAAAGACTTCCTACATGTTCATCACCGGCCCCGACGTCATCAAGACCGTCACCCACGAAGAGGTCTCCAAGGAAGAGCTCGGCGGCGCCATGACGCACAACGCCATGTCCGGCGTGGCCCACTTCATGGCCCATGACGACGCCGAGTGCCTGAGCATGATCCGCGAACTGCTCAGCTTCGTGCCGTCGAATAATTTAGAAGATCCGCCGCGACGCGACTGCACCGACCCGATGGATCGCGCCGACGCCGCCCTCGACAAACTCGTGCCCGCCGAGTCCAACCAGCCCTACGACATCAAGGACGCCATCACCGCCGTCATCGACGACGGCTATTTCTTCGAGGTGCAGGAGCACTACGCCAGGAACATCGTCATCGGCTTCGCGCGCCTCAACGGCCGGCCGGTGGGCGTGGTGGCCAACCAGCCCGCGTTCTTGGCCGGCGTGCTCGATATCGCCAGCTCCATCAAGGGCGCGCGCTTCGTGCGCTTCTGCGACTGCTTCAACATTCCGCTGATCACCTTTGAAGACGTGCCCGGGTTTCTGCCCGGCGTCAACCAGGAGCATGGCGGGATCATCGTGCACGGCGCCAAGCTGCTCTACGCCTTCGCCGAAGCCACCGTACCCAAGATCACGGTGATCACGCGCAAGGCCTACGGCGGCGCCTACTGCGTCATGGCCAGCAAGCACATTCGCGCCGACGTAAACTATGCTTGGCCGACCGCCGAGATCGCCGTCATGGGCCCCGAAGGCGCGGTGGACATCGTTTACCGCCGCGAGCTGGACAAGGCGAAGGATCGCGAGGCGGCGCGACAGGCGAAGATTGCCGAATTCCGCGAGAAATATTCCAACCCGTACGTCGCCGCCGAGCGCGGCTACATTGACGCCGTCATCCAGCCGCGCGAGACTCGCAAGAAGCTGATCCAGGCGCTGGAGATGCTCCAAACCAAGCGCGACAAGAACCCGCCCAAGAAGCACGGAAACATTCCGCTATAAGTGGAAGCGGCGAGCTTCACCCCGCCGAAACAGGGCTCACAATAACTCGGCCTTAGCCGCTGCAGAAACGCGGAACGCTTGCTAGGCATGAGCCTGCGTACACGCGTGCTGCGGCAGCGAACATCGCCTTGGCTCGCGTGCTAAACTTACAAGTTTGCCCGAAGTTTCCGCGCGCGGCCATGCTGCGCGCCGAGGATTTCATGCCGGACACGATGCTGGCGGTCATGAAGCCGGAGCCCAAGCCGGGCGCCGAGATCCGCGAAGTCAAGATTCCCGCCTTCGGCCGCACCGACGTGCTCGTGAAGGTCAGCGTCGCCAGCGTCTGCGGCACCGACCTGCACATTTATAACTGGGACCCCTGGGCGCAGCACCGCATTCATCCCCCGCTCATTCCCGGCCACGAATTCTGCGGCAACGTGTCCGCCGTCGGTGACGAGGTCACCAGCGTCAAGGAAGGCGATTTCGTTTCGGCGGAAATGCACGTCGCCTGCGGCAAGTGCCTGCAATGCCGCACCGGCGAAGCGCACATCTGCCAGCACGTTTCCATCATCGGCGTGGACCAGAACGGCGCCTTTGCCGAGTACGTCGTCATCCCCGAATCGAATATCTGGAAACTCGACCCGGCCATCCCGCAGGAGTACGCTTCCATCCTCGACCCTCTGGGCAACGCCGTGCACACCGTACTGGCGGGCGAGATCGCGGCTAAGACCGTGGCCATCACCGGCACCGGCCCGATCGGATTGTTCGCCATCGCGGTCGCGCGGGCGTGCGGCGCCACGCAGGTCTTCGCCATCGAGGTCAACCAGTATCGGCGCAAGATCGCGCAGCAGATGAAGGCCGACTACGTGCTTGATCCCGCCACCCAGGACGTGAGCCAGATCATCATGGACCTGACCGGCGGCACCGGCGTGGACGTGGTCTGCGAGATGGCCGGGCACACCAACGCGATCCGCACAGCCTTCGACATCGTGCGCCGTGGCGGACGCATCTCTCTCCTCGGCCTGACCAACAAACCCATCGCCGTGAATTTTTCCGAAGACATTATTTTTAAGGGCATCACCGTCCAGGGCATCAACGGCCGCCGCATGTTCCAGACCTGGTACCAGATGACCGCGTTGCTCAAGGCCGGGAAACTCGACCTGCACCCGGTGATCACCGACAAGCTCGCGATGAAGGACTTCAACCAGGGCATGGAGCGCCTGAAAACCGGCGAGGCCAGCAAGATCCTGCTGTACCCGAATGGAAGCCGCTGAACGGTCCCAGACGTCGATTAGAATGAAGCCATGAAGTACACCGTGACATTGCGAAAATCCGAGGAAGGATATTCGGTCTCGTGCCCGGGTCTGCCGGGTTGCCACTCCCAAGGCGCAACGGAAAAAGAAGCATTGGAGAACATCCGGGATGCCATTCGCGAGTACCTGGCTGCCGCGAAACTAGTGAACCGGGGCGGCAAAGTGCGCGTGGTTGAAGTCGCAGTCTGATCTATGACGCCCAAAGTTCCGGGCATTCCGCACCGCAAGGCTGTTCGCGCTTTGGAGAGAACCGGATTCCGAATTCTCCGAGAAGGGAAACACATCGTGATGTCGGATGGTGAACGAATTGTGACCATCCCACGGCACAATCCCGTGAATGCTTTCACCATGGCCGACATTGTTCGGAGTGCGGGCTTGACGATTGAACAGTTCCAAAAACTGCTTTGAGCCGCGTTGATCCGCGGCGAGGTTTCGCATGGCCACCACCACCCGCACCAACCCGCTTTCCTATCTCTCCGACCAACTGAATGACCTGAAGAACAAGGGCACCTACTTCCGCCTGCGGGTGCTGGAAGACGAGCAGGCGCCGGAGTGCACCTTCGACGGCAAGCGCGTCATCAACCTGGCGTCGAACAACTACCTCGGCCTGACCACGCACCCCAAGCTGCGGCATGCGGCGCTGGAGGCCACGCGCAAATACGGCGTGGGCTCGGGTGCGGTGCGCACCATCGCCGGCACCATGAGAATCCACATGGAGCTGGAAGAGAAAATCGCGCGCTTCAAGAACGTGGAAGCCAGCGTGGTCTTTCAATCGGGCTTCGCGGCGAATTCCGGCACGGTGTCGGCGGTGCTGGGCAAGGACGACTTCATCATTTCCGACGAGCTTAACCACGCTTCCATCATCGACGGCGCTCGGCTCTCGAAGGCCAAGATTCTGGTCTTCCGCCACAAGGACGTGGCGCACGCAGAAGAGCAAGTGAAGTCGGTCGCCAACCAACCCGGGCGCAAGCTGTTGATCACCGACGGCGTATTCTCCATGGACGGCGATATCGCGCCGCTGCCCGCGCTCTGCGGTCTTGCCGAAAAGTACGGCGCCATCATGATGGTGGACGACGCACACGCCTCCGGCGTCCTGGGCAAGAACGGTCGCGGCACGATAGACCACTTCGGCATGCACGGACGCGTCGACATCCAGGTGGGAACGCTGTCGAAGGCCATTGGAGCGCTCGGCGGCTACGTCTGCGGCACGCACGACCTGATCGAATTCCTCTACCACCGCGGCCGGCCGTTTCTCTTTTCGACCTCGCATCCGCCCTCGGTTGCGGCCACCTGCATTGCCGCTTTCGAGGTGCTGATCACGCCCATCATCACCGGCGAAGGACGGCTGGCGATGGAGTTCTCGCGCGAGCTGTTCAAGGAAGGCGTGATGGCCACCGGCATCGCCTTTCCCACCGTGCCCGAGGGCAAAGCGCGCATCCGCACCATCATGACCGCCACCCACACGCACGAGGAACTGGACAAGGCGCTGGACGTGCTGGGCCGCGTCGGCAAGCGGCTGGGAATTGTTTCGTGACCGGAAACACCGGAAACAGTTAGCCGCAGATTAACGCTGATTCGCGCTGATCGTATTTCGATCTGCGTTCATCTGCGGGCAAAATTATTCCGCGCCCGCGCTCTGCGCCAGTTCCCGCGGCACGGCTGGACGCAGCGTCAGCCAGTCGGTGCGCACCCGCGCCCACTCCTGCACCAGCAATCCGTGCGACTCAAAGAAGTCCCGGATCTGCGCAGGATTCCAGCCGACGATCTTCTCCAGGATCGGCAGCAGCATGGCGAGCGCGTTAGCGCTGATCACCGTGCGCTTGGCAATTTGGGTGACGTCTTTCGCTTCCGAAACCGCGATCGTCAACCCGTCGCGCCCGTTGACGTGCAGCATGGCGTGCACGTCGGAATTGCCGTCGCCGGCGAAGATGACGTGGTCCGGCCCGATCTGCAGCCGCGCCTGCAGTTCATCGAGGCAGGCCACCTTGCCGTAGCCGGCGGTGCTGCGCACGATCCTCTCGATCTCGCCCGCGCTGTTGTACTGAAACTCGGTGCCGAAGATGTGATCCTCGGGCACGATCCCTGCCAGCGCCGAGCGCACGATCTCCACCGGCGCCGCCGACAGCACGAAGAAATCGAAATGATAGCCGTCAATTCCGGTGGCCAGCATCTGGTACAGCAGCTCGATGTTTTCCTTCAGCCGAATGAGCTCGCCGACTTTGTGCAGGTGTTCGCGGCGGCAACGTCGGTACTGCGGATCGTGCAGCAGCAGGTACGCCAGCTCCGCCCCTTGCTGCACCAGGTTCAGCTTCGTCATGCCCTTGGCCAGCCGCTTGAACTCCTCGGACGGGATCCCGAGCAGCTCACTCAGCACCAGGCCGGAATCGTTGAAGCTCAGCGTCTGATCGAAATCACTCGCGAATAAGTACCGTTTTATGAGTTTGTCAGCCATACAGGGACATTAGATTCATCGGCGCTGTACAAGTCATCAATAGTGCGTAAAACTACGATCAATCGGTGAATCGTTCGTATCGCTTCTTTGCCGGTTGGCAACTTTCCTTTTACACTCGATCGTCGCTGATGCAACGCTATGCGTTTTCATAACCGCTTCGTCCTTGTCGCCCTCCTCTGCGCGACGCTGTTCGCGCAAGCGCCGCCGCAGATGCCGGCGGAGCGCTCCGAGCGCGAGATCGAGCAGCAGTTCCTCTCCGTTCCCGACCCGCGCCAAGCCGAGCAGCACATGAAAATTCTTACGGCGGAGCCGCACATCGCCGGATCGCCCGAGGACCGCAAGACCGCCGACTACGTGGCGCGCAAATTCCGCGAGTGGGGCTTCGACACCGAAATCGTCGAGTACAAAGTTTGGATGAACTATCCCGCCGAGGTCAGCGTGGACGCCTTCACGCCCGCCGGCGCCGTCATGCACGGCCCGACCAGGGAGCACGTTGAGGGCGATCCCTTCCAGGACGATCCGCGCATCGTCATCCCGTTCAACGCCTTCTCGCCTTCGGGCGACGTCGAGGGCGAGGTGGTGTACGCCAACTACGGCCGCCCCGAGGACTTCCAGAAGCTGAAAGAGATGGGGGTGAACGTGCGCGGCAAAGTCGTGCTGGCTCGCTACGGCGAGAATTTTCGCGGCGTGAAGGCGTACATGGCGCAGGAAACCGGCGCCGCCGCCATGCTGATTTATTCCGACCCGATGGACGATGGCTACTTCCGCGGCGACGTATATCCCAAGGGTCCGTGGCGGCCCGACACCGGCGTGCAGCGCGGCACCATCGAGTACGGATTCGAGCATCCCGGCGATCCCACCACGCCCGGATGGCCGTCCACCGCGGATGCGCGGCGCGTCAGCCCGCAGGATTCGCCCGACATTCCCAAAATCCCGACCACGCCTCTGTCGTATCACGATGCAGCTCCCATCCTCCAGCATCTCGGGGGCGTAGAAACCCCGCGCGAGTTGCAGGGCGCGCTGCCCTTCACCTATCACCTCGGCCCGGGGCCGCCGCGCGTCAGGCTGCACCTGAAGCAGGACTTCGGATATCGCGCGATTTGGGACGTGATCGCACGCGTCCGCGGCACACGCTGGCCCGACGAATGGGTCGTCGCCGGCGCGCATCGCGACGCCTGGGTGTACGGCGCGGTGGACCCGATCAGCGGCACCACCGCCATGCTGGAAGCCGCGCGCGGCGTGGGTCATCTTCTGCAATCCGGCTGGCGGCCCCAGCGCACGATCATCTTCGCCAGTTGGGATGCCGAGGAGCAGGGCCTGATCGGTTCCACCGAATGGCTGGAGCAAAACGAGAAGGAACTGGAAAGCGCGGCGGCGTACTTCAACCTGGACACCGGCGCGTCCGGCCCGAATTTCCGCGCCTCCGCCGTCCCCAGCCTGCGCGGATTTCTGCGCGACATCACCAAGTCCGTGCCCAGCCCCCAGGGCGGCACGCTCTATGACGCCTGGCGCACCGCGGCGCGTCGCGAAAACTCACCCAAGGCGAACCCGCCGGCTGAGCCGCAGGTCGGCAATCTTGGCAGCGGGTCGGACTTCACTTCCTTCCTCGACCATTCCGGCGTGCCCGCCACCGACATCCGCTCCAGCGGCAACTACGGCGTCTATCACTCCGTCTTCGACAATTTCGCCTGGTACAAGAAATTCGCCGATACCGATTTTCTCTACACGCAGGAGATCGCGCGCGTGTACGGCCTGCAGGTGCTACGCATGGCGGAAGCCGGTGTGCTCCCCTACGACTACGAGGAGTACGGGAAGGAGATTGGCAATTATCTCGACGCAGCGCAGAAGACTGCCGGCGAGCACTTGGGCGACAAGGCGCCGAAGTTCGATTCCGCGCTCGCTGCCGCCCGCCGACTGGCGCAAGCCGGCGCCGCCATCAGAGCGCTCTCGGTTGCCCCATCCTTGTCGCTCCCGGGGTTGGAGCGACAGGGTGGGGACTATGAGCGCCTGAACAAGCTCCTCCTCGCCACCGAGCGTGCGCTTTTGTTGCCCGGCGGTCTGCCGCGCCGCCCCTGGTTTCGCCACGCCATTTATGCTCCTGCGGATTTGAAGGGCTACTCGGCCTCCACCATTCCCGGCGTCAGCGAAGCCATCCGGCGCAACGACGCCGCCACCGCTGCGCAGCAACTGCAGGCGCTGACGGATGTTTTGAACCGCGCCGCCGTGCTGCTCGAAGGCTTCAAGCCTGCCTCCGCGAATTGACGTGCGAAGCTCTAGCCCCGAAGGGGCGACCGATAGTAGCCCAGGACTTCAGTCCTGGGAACACCGCGCAAAATCCTCAGAGTCCCGTAGGGACGGCACGAATAGGACCATGCTCCATGGCCGGTTCCAGGCGTTCAGATTTCCACCACCGCTCCCGGCACAATCTCGACCGGCGTTTCTCCGCGCCGGAAAACTTTCGCACCAGTGGTTCCCTTCAACACTGTGGTTCCGCTTTCCACCCTTAACATCGACCCTTCGCGGATACCCACCACCGACGTTTCGTTCTCTTCGTGGAATTCGCGCAGGCGGACTTCGCGCGTCTCGCCCATGTGGGTCGAATTCGGGTCGGGATCAATGTAGTGTGCGTTGATCTGGAAGGCCACCAGGCCCAAGGCCGTCAGGCTTGGTGGCTCGACGATCGGCATGTCGTTCGTGGTCTTGATGGTTGGGCACGACACAACCGAACCCGCACTCGACCCGATGTACGGCATCCCGCTCTCCACGCGCCGGCGGATGATGTCCAGCAACCCGTGTTCATACAGCGCTTTCAGCAGGCGAAACGTGTTGCCGCCGCCGATGAAGATCGCCTCGGCGTTTTCCGCCGCCTTACCCGCCTCGGGCGCTCGATGGATTGATTCCAGCGCGTAGCCAATCTGCGCCAGACGCGCGCCGGCGATGCGCTCGTATTCGTCTTGGTCCTTGAGCGCGTACGGCACAAACAGCACGCGCTTCACCACGCCCAGAAAACTTCGCAGCTCTTCTTCTGCGTGGTCCAGATATCCGCGCCCATACTGCGACGAATTGCTGATCAGCAGGAGACGTTTCTTGTCGCTCACGTTATCCTCTCTGGCGCATTCTATGGCAAACGGGCACAATAAGCCTGTGGGGAGGACGCCCGTGAGCGCTCAGCCGGCCGTGATCGCCTGTTCCATCCAGGACTTCGTCAGCGAACTGCGCAAGTTCCCGGAAGCCGCCTTCCTTGAGGTCGCGCGGATTCGGCAGTTTCTCAACTCACATCCGGTTGCGCCCGACACGCTTGCGCCCTACCTTGTCTGGGATCGCCGGCACTACACCCGCAACCTGATCGACAAAACGCCGCTCTATGAGCTGGTCGCCATCTGCTGGGAGATCGGCCAGGGCAGCTCCATCCACAACCATCATCAGCAGAACTGCTGGATGGCGGTGCCCATCGGGCGCCTGCTGGTGCAGAACTATCGCACGCTGATGGAAGATCTCGCCGGCGGGACATGTAAAATCGAGCCAACCGATATCGAGGAAATGAACCCGACGCGGTGCTGCGCCGTCGATCCCGCCGAGCCGGTGCACAAGGTTTACAATCCGCGCGAGTTCAGCCAGCGCGCCGTCAGCCTGCACATCTACTCCAAGCCGTTTGATTCCTGCGTCGTTTATTCCGAGGAGCAGGGCACTTGCGGCGAAATCAAGCTCAGCTACACGACCGAGTATGGGAAGAAAGCCTAACCTCTGATTGACGCAGATACACGCTGATGGTTGGAGCGCGTTCGCCCTTGAACGCGAAGAACCCGAGCGCTGATAGTCGACCGCCGACCGCCCTTGCTAAACTGATTCGTTGCCCTCACGTAAAAAATCCGTTCAGACTCCCGCGCCTTCCGCGCCCGCGCCGCCGCCCCCCAAATCGCCGCCCAATCGCGACGGCAAGCCGCGCATCTTCCTGATTGACGCCATGTCCTTCATCTTCCGCGCCTATCACGCCATGGCGCGTCAGCGGCCGATGAGCACCAAGACCGGCATTCCTACCAGCGCTACCTTCGTGTTCACCAACATGCTGCTCAAGCTGGTGAAGGACTTCGCGCCTGAGTACCGTGCCGCCGTCTTCGACGTGGCCGCGCCCACCTTCCGCGACCAGCAGGCGGCGCAAATGTCCGCCGTCGGCAAGTTCGACCTGAAAACGCAAACCTTCCAGCAGCAGGAATACAAGGGCTACAAGGCGCAGCGCGCGGAAATGCCCGCCGACCTGGCGCAGCAGATTCCCTACATCCGCCGGCTGCTGGAGGCATATCGTATTCCTGTACTTGAGATGCCGGGCTTCGAGGCCGACGACGTCATCGGAACGCTCGCCCGCCAAGCCGCCGCGCAATCGCACACCGTCTACGTCGTGTCGAACGACAAGGACATGCTGCAGCTCGTGAACGACAAGATCTGCGTCCTCAATCCGCCCAAAGACAACCTGCTGTGCGACCCTGCCAAGGTCGAGGAAATCCTCGGCGTGCCGCCGGAGCGTGTGGTGGACGTCATGGCGCTGCGCGGCGACGCCATCGACAACATCCCCGGCGCGCCCGGCATCGGCGACAAGGGATCGGTGGACATTATTAAGCGCTTCGGCACGGTGGAAAGCGCCATCGAGCACGCCGCTGAATTGGAAAAGAAAACGTACCGCGAGTCGCTGCAGAATTACCGCGAGCAGATTCTTTGGTCGAAGAATCTGGCAACCATTGACAGCAACGTACCGGTCACGCTCGACTTGGGACCGATGCGGGCCGTCGTGCCCGACGCTGCCGCCTGCCGCGAGCTTTTCACCGAGCTGGAATTCACCGCGCTGCTGAAAGAATTTCTGCCGTCAGGAGTGGAACTCGGCGAGACCGATTATCGCGACGCCGCCTCCGCCGCCGACCTTGAGAGCTTGCTCAAATCGGTGACGGAGAACGCGCCTCTCGCTGTTGCCGTGCACGCGAATGTGGCGCGGACGCCCTCCCCCGCGGCCGAGTCGCCCTCTAGCGCGACTGATGAAGGCGAATTCGGCGAAAACGAAACCATGGTTGCCACTCCCCTGTCGCTCCTGGCGGAGCCGCCCCTCGGCGAAAACGAGAAGGCGAAACCGGGCGGAGACATTCCCGACGTACCTGCAACTCCCGACAAGATCGCCGTTTCCGCCCAGCCTGGCCACGCGCTGTCCATCGCGCTTGACGACACCCCCGCCGCCACGCGCATCAAGTCCGCACTCGCCGATCCCAAGCTGCCGAAATCCATTCACGACTACAAAGCCGCACTGCACGCCCTCTCGGTTGCCCCACCCTTGTCGCGCTCGGCGGAGCCTGCTCTGAGCGTAACCGATGGCGCGCGACAGGGTGGGGATCGTTCGCAACCGCAAATCCAGCTTGCCGGCGTCGAGCACGATCCCATGCTCTATTCCTTCCTCCTCGACCCCACCTACTCCAACCACGAACTTCCCACCGTTGCGCTGCGCCACTTCAACCTCAAGCTGAGCGGGTCGCTCGCCGAAGCCGCCGACATCACCGGACGCCTCGCCTCCTCCTTGCGCGACAAAGTCGAGCAGGCCGGACTGCTCAAGCTCTACGACGAAATCGATCTCCCGCTTGTACCGGTGCTGGCGCGCATGGAAGACGCCGGCGTCAAGATCGACTGCGACGTTCTGGCCGACATGTCCAAGCGCCTCGACCACGACTGCCAGGCGGTCGCGCGCCACATTCACGAACTGGCTGGGCAGGAATTCAACATCAATTCTCCCAAGCAGCTCGGCGACATTCTTTTCAACAAGCTCAACTTGCCCAAACCAGTGAAGTACGGTAAGGGCAAGGCCATCTCCACTGCGGTGGACGTCCTGCAGGACCTTGCCACCAAGCACGAAGTCCCGCGCCTGGTGCTTGAATACCGCCAGCTTTCCAAGCTGAAATCCACCTACGTTGACGCGCTCCCGCTGCTGCTCAACTCCTGCACACGCCGCCTGCACACCACCTTCGATCAGACCAACGCGGTTACCGGGCGGCTGTCGTCGAAGAACCCGAACCTGCAGAACATTCCCATCCGTACCGAACTCGGCCGCGAAATCCGTGCTGCCTTCATCGCCGAGCCCGGCTGCGTGCTGCTTGCCGCCGACTACTCGCAGATCGAACTTCGCTTGCTGGCGCACCTTTCCGACGATCCGCTGCTGGTCGAGGCGTTTCGCCGCGGCGACGACATCCACACCCTCACCGCCTCGCAGGTCTTCGGTGTCCCGCCGCTCATGGTGGACGCTGAGCAACGCCGCCGCGCCAAGGTGGTCAACTTCGGCATCGTGTACGGCCTCTCCGCCTTCGGTCTCTCGCAAACGCTTGGCATCGACACCAAGGAAGCGAAGGCCTACATCGAAGCCTACTTTGCAAGATACGCCGGTGTGCGCCGTTTCATTGACCGGACCATCGAGCAGGCGCGCCGCGATCGGCAGGTCACTACGCTGTTTGGGCGCATTCGTCCATTGCCCGATATCAATAGCAAGAACTTCCAGTCGCGCGGATTTGCCGAGCGTACCGCCGTCAACACGCCGCTGCAGGGCGCCGCCGCCGACCTCATCAAGATCGCCATGATCCGCCTTGACCGCCTGCTGCGCGAGCGCCACCTGAAATCGCGCATGCTCCTCCAGGTACACGACGAGTTGGTCTTCGAAGCGCCGGAACAGGAAACCGAAATCCTGCGTGCGCTGGTCAAGGAACAGATGGAGCAGGTCTATAGCCTGAAAGTTCCTCTCCTGGTGGAAATCGGCGTCGGCAAGAACTGGCGGGATATGGGATAGGTGGAGCGCGTTCGCCCCCGAACGCGTAATGCCGCGGCCCTCACACACTGGGTTGTCACACCTATTTCCGCGCCGCCGCCAGCTTGCTCTCGGTTTGTGCCAGCAGTGCGCGCGCGCTGTCGGCTTCGGCTCCGGACGGCGAAGATTTCAGGAACGACCGCAATTGTTCCGCCGCGCCGGCATAGTCATCGCGCTGCAGCAGGATGTTGGCCAGCAGGAATTCAACGCGCGGCATGTGGTATTGCGAATCGAGCCGCCGCGCCGTGCGCGCGCTCTTTTCCGCCGCGTCATAGTTGTGCAGGTTGTAACTGGCGATGGCGTCGTAAAAGTACGCGAGGGGATATTCGTAGGGGTTCAGCGCCAGCGCCCTCTGGCTCAACTCCGCCATGCGCGGCCAGTCGCGCTGCTCGCCTGCCAGCGACGCCAGGTTCAGGTAGGGCGGCACTAGCTTGGGGTCGGCCTCGATGGCCTGCTGCAGCAACCTGGCGGCCTCGTCCTTGCGCCCCTGCTCGGAGTAGAGCTCGCCCAACTGCGACAATGCCTCCGCGAATTTTGGGTACAGCGTCACCGCTTTCTGCAGCTCCTGCGCCGCTTCGGCGGCATGATGTTTCACCATCGCGTTGTGCGCGCGCTCGAACGCCTTGCGCGCTCCCGGCGGCGCCTGCAATGTGGTCACGCTGATCCTCGCGCCCTCCACCTTGCCGATGCGGTGCAGCACGATTGATCCGACATCGGGATTATTGAAAGTCCAGCGGCCCGCCAGGTTGATCGGTTCCGAACGGAATCCGCTCAAGGACGCGCGTAATTCGCATCCCGTCAGGTCCTTCGCGCTCACCGTCGCCGACTGCAACGACGGCGCCAGCATCGGCATGCCGCCGGCAGCGCCGGGGGTTCCGCTTCCCGGCGCGCGCATGGTGTCGAACGCCCCCACGCTCGCGTCCTGCAGCGCGGTCGCCTCCGCCCCCAGCTGAAACCCGAAGTTGCCTCGCGAATCGGTGTACCCCTCCCGGCGCACCTGCCCATTGCAGACGCGCTCAATCGCCACATGGTCCGGCGGCGGCGTGCCGTCTTCCAGCGTGACGCGTCCGCTCATAAACACTGGTCTGCGTTCCTGTTGTGCGTCCGGGCTGCCGCTTCGCGGCGTTGTCGTTGACGGGGCCGTGTTTTTTCCCGACCCTGCTTGCGCCTGCGCAATCGTCGCCGCGCACAACAGGGTGGACACTAATAGGTAGGAGAGGGTGCGTCGCGCAGACATGGAACACCTCGACGGCGCGGTAACGAACCTGCCTTGTTTGATTTGGATTGGAACTCCGAATCGCTGGGCCTCACCACGCGTTGCCATTAGGGTAGGTCGGCCGTGCAGTCCAAGTCAAACGGTTACTGCGCCGAGCTGGGACCAGGGGAACAGGCGCGGAAGCAACTCACCTGCTTTGCCGGAAAAATTCTCGTCGAACAGCGCGCGGTTCGCCGGCTCTTCCGGGCCGACATAGTAGGTGCGCACGCGCTGCTTGCCGCTGGCCCGCGCCTGCGCCACGAACGCCGCCGCCGGGTACACCACGCCCGACGTACCCACCGCCACGAACACCGTGCAGCCCTCCACCGCCTTCGCAATGCGCTCCAACTCGTACGGCATTTCGCCGAACCAGCAGATGTGCGGGCGGATTTGTCCGCCACAGTCGCACCGGGGAACCTGGTCCTCGTAGCAATTTTCGTCGTCGAACGGCGGACGATCGCAACGGTCGCAGCGGCTCTGAAAAAGCCGCCCGTGCATGTGTACCACGCGCCGCGAGCCCGCCTGCTCGTGCAGCTTGTCCACATTCTGCGTGCACAGAAAGAGCCGTTCGCCGATCGCCATCTCCAGTTTCGCCAACGCCAGGTGCGCTGGGTTCGGCAGTTTGCCGGCGTGCGCCTTACGCCGCATGGAGTAGAACTGCCAGACTATCAGCGGATCGCGCGCCCACGCCACCGGCGAAGCGACATCCTCCACGCGATATCCGCGCCACAGCCCGCCCGCGCCGCGAAATGTCGGCAGCCCGCTCTCCGCGCTCACTCCCGCGCCGCTGAGCACGAACACACGATCATTTGCGGCGATATCAATCATGTGGCGGTCTTGGGAGGATGTGGTGAGTTGGTAATATCGTAATTGCAACCCCACGCGACCGTATGCGCGCTGGCCCGCCGACTTGGTTTTCAAATTACCAAATTACGAAATCCCTAACGCCTTCTGAATCGCACCCGCGATCTCATCGGTGATCCGCCGCATCTTGTCTTCCGACTCGGCTTCCACCATCACGCGCGCCAGCGCCTCCGTCCCGGAATATCGCACCACGACCCTTCCGCTGCCGTGTAGCTCCTGCTCGGCGGCGCGGATCTTCGCTGCGATCTCGGGCAACTGCTCGAACGGCTTTTTCTCCTTCACCCGCACGTTCTGGATCGTCTGCGGAAACACTTTCAGGTCGGCCACCAGTTCGTGCAGCGCGCATCCGCTGCGCGCCATCACTTCCATGACGCGCAACGCCGTCAGCAGTCCATCGCCGGTGGTGGAATCGCCGTCACGGAAGATGATGTGCCCCGATTGCTCGCCGCCCAGCGTCGCGCCCGTCCGCTGCATCTCCTCCAGCACGTACTTGTCGCCCACCGCTGCGCGCAGCATGCGGATGCCGCTACGCTGCAGCGCCACCTCCAGGCCCATGTTCGACATCGTGGTCGCCACCACCGTGTCGCCTTGCAATCGCCCGCGCGCTTTCAAATCGCGCGCCGACAGCAACAGGATGGCGTCGCCATTCACCACGCGCCCTTCGCGGTCGGAAAACAGCGCCCGGTCCGCGTCTCCGTCGAACGTGATCCCCAGGTCGAAGATGCCGCGCCGCTGCGCGATCTTCTCCGCGATGTTCTTGGGATGCAGCGCTCCACAGTTCTCGTTGATGTTGCGGCCGTTGGGCTGGTCGCAAGTGAACTCGGCCTGGATGCCGCAGGCGCGGAATACCTCATGCGCCACCGGCGTTGCCGCTCCGTGCGCGCAGTCCACCAGCACGCGCAGACTGCGCAGCGGCGTGCCCGCCACATTGCCCGCCAGCCATCCCAGGTATTGCTTCAGCAACGCCGCGTCCGTGCCCACCGCGGCCGCTTCCGTGGCCTGCGTGACCGCCGCGGGCACTTCATTGGCATGCAGCAGCGCGAAGATGTCGCTCTCGATCCTTTCTTCTGTCTCGTCGGAAAGCTTGTAGCCGTTGTGGCCGAAAATCTTGATGCCGTTGTCGGTCCACGGATTGTGCGACGCGGAAATCACCACGCCCGCCGCGAATCCGCCGCGCGCCAGGAACGCCACCGCCGGCGTCGTGACCACACCCGCGCTCTGCACCGTCGCCCCCGCCCATTGCAGGCCGCGGGTCAGCGACTCGGCAATCCATGCGCTCGATTCCCGTGTGTCTTGTCCGATCACGACTCCCTTGTCCCCGTGCTGTGCTTTCAAATGCCGCCCCAATGCCGCTCCCACGGCGAACACGGTGGCGCGGTCCAGCGGCGGATCGCCCGCCACCCCGCGGATTCCGTCGGTCCCGAACAGCATTCTCATCGGCCAGTGAGTCCTTTCGTCAGATCACGGTGAAGCAGGATTCTATCGTACCTGTCCCACGAAAAAGCCCGCTCGTTATCGAGCAGGCCCACTCACCACTCAGAGATAGCCCTTTACTTCTTTTCTCCCGCCCTGATCTCAGTCCACGGCCCCGAAATCAAGTCCGTCAGCACTGGCTTTTGCCACGCGTACTCCGGATGCGCCGCCAAGAACTCCGCCGCCTTGAAGTTCGCGCCGCAGGCATGGCCGGCGCGCGCCACGAATGTCATGTTCCTCGCCATGGTTGCGTCGGCGGCCTTCGCCTGCATCGTGCCACCGGGATGATACGGCCCCCAGTCCCACTCCTTCACCCCGCGCGGCGACGTCTCCACGTGCCCGCACAGCGTGCGCTCGTTCGCCTCTTCTTTCTTTTGGAACGAATCGTAGTGGTCGCTCTCGAACTTCTCCGCCAGCGCGACGTCGATTCTTCCCTTGTGCTGCGCCATGAGCTGGTCCCAGCGGACGTGCCGCGCGTTCATCGAGCTTGAGCTGTCGTTCACATCGAAATCGGTTTCGCCCTTGATCAGCGCCGGATCGCTCGGGAAATTCGACCCCACGAAATATCCGTCCTTGGTCCGCCACACCCGCGTGTGCTTCAGGCCCTGTTCGAAGCGCGCCACTTCGCCGGTATTGAAATCGGCCAGCAGCCAGTCGTTCGCGTAGCCGCCGTTGTTGCCGTCGTTCATGATCTTTACGTACTCGTCGATGGATTTCGCGTACTGCGTCGCCTTGCGCGCACGCGCGAACTCCGGTTTGCCGTTCGGATCGAACCCATGAAAGCGCGAGATCGTCGTTTCCGTCACCGCCAGGCCTGCCGAGTTGATGGTGAAATCGTCGTCGCTGACGATCACTCCCGGAAATCCATCCATGATCATCCGGTAGCCCTTCTCGGGCACGATGTCGAACAGGATCCGCCAGCGTGCCCCGGGAATCACGCTCGTCCAGTTGTTGTGCGCGATCACCGGCTTGTGATCTTTCGTCCAGCTTCCGGTGGCGACGAACGCGCTGCAATTCCCCGGAGCATGCAGCGATGGCGCTCCGGCGCGCTTCTCTTTCGCGTCCAGCCACGGAACGTAATAATCCGGCACCTCCTCAAACGCGTTCAGCGCCACTACGTCGTACAAATCCATCGCCACGCCGCGCGCCTTAAGCCCGTCGGCGATTCCCTGCAATTCCTGTTGATACTCCGCTTCAATGTGCGGCCACAGCACCTCGCGCGCCGTCGTGCGGAAGAATTCCCAATTGCGCTTGGTGTTGTGCGTGTCCTCCAACTTCACCGCCTGGAACGCATCCTCGATCTCCGGCGCCAGCAGGTATCCGTGCTGATACCCGATCTCCGCCGGCGATCCCTCCAGGTGCGCATACGTCCACCCGCCGCGCTGAAAACGCCACGCCTTCTGCAGCCGCCGATCGCCGGCCTTCGATGTCATTTGTTGCGCCTGCATCGGTGAATACCGGCCCGACAGCGCCAGCAGGCCCAGCGCAACCGCGCTAATTACCGCCAACGTGAGGAGTAGCAGCAAACCGAAATTTTGTTCAGAGCGCATCGCATAAGTTTATGTGCAGAACCCCACCGCGTCCATTGCTCGCTCCACCGAAAAACGTCCGCGATGATAAGCTCTGTGCCGATGTCAGCTTCCCTCAACCTCGCCGGCGTGAAGGCGCTCACCTTCGATGTCTTCGGCACCACCGTGGACTGGCGCGGCTCCATCATTCGCGAAAGCGAGCAGTGGGCTCGCGTCAAAGGAGTGCAGCTTGACGGGCCCCGCTTCGCCGACCGCTGGCGCGCCGCCTACCGTCCCTCGATGGACAAGGTTCGCCAAGGCGCGCTCCCGTGGATGAAACTCGACGACCTCCACCGGCGCGTTCTCGATGATCTACTCGTCGAGTTCAATCTCACCGGCCTGGCGGATGTTGAAAGGGGCCACTGGAACCGCGTCTGGCATCGCCTGACTCCCTGGCCCGATGCCGTCGCCGGCCTCACCCGCCTGAGGAAAAAGTTCCTAATCGCCACGCTCTCCAACGGCAATGTGTCGCTCCTGCTCGACATGGCGAAACACGCGGGTCTGCCCTGGGACGCCGTGCTCTCCGCCGAACTCTTCCGTCACTACAAGCCGGATCGAGAAACTTATCTTGGCGCCGCTGACCTGCTCGGCTGCCAACCCGCGGAAGTCATGATGGTGGCCGCGCACCCCGAGGACCTCCACGCCGCGCGCGCCTGCGGCCTGATGACGGCTTTCGTCGCCCGTCCGCTCGAATTCGGTCCCGCGCAGACGCCTCCTGCGCCCGCCACCGAATCGTTCGACGTAACCGCTGCCGATTTTCTTGACCTTGCCGACCAGCTCTCGGCGGCTATCGTGAAAACTTGAATCTCGCAACCTGATACGGAAACTCGAAACTCTTATGCCTGAACTGCGCGAGCCCGCTTACCTCCATTCCGAAGAAGACGCCGCCGCGCGCAGCCCCATCGCGCGCCAGTTCATCGAGACCCGCCGCGGGCTGAATGAGAACGTGGATGCCGCCGACAACTTTCTCGTCAAGCGCTTCTACAACCTCGACCACAACACCTATCTGGAAGGCGCCATCCCGGCGAAGTACAAAGAACTGATGGGGCTGGTGGCCTCGGCCGGGCTGCGTTGTGACGACTGCATCAACTACCACATCATCCAGTCGTACCGCCTTGGCGCTTCGCGTCCCGAGCAGGAGGAAGCGCTCAACGTAGCGCTCACCGTCGGCGGCAGCATCGTCATCCCGCACCTCCGCCGCGCCTACGCATTATTGACCGAGCTGTACGGTTAGCTACTGATTCGTCGTGGCGAAATTTGTCGCCCGCTCAGCGAGCGAATCGCTAAACGGACAACAAGCCCCGCATGGGGCGAAGGAAAATAGCTCGGCACTTCAGTGCCGGGGAAGTACTGTACCGGCT
Source organism: Terriglobia bacterium (assembly GCA_020073185.1). Classification (NCBI taxonomy): domain Bacteria; kingdom Pseudomonadati; phylum Acidobacteriota; class Terriglobia; species Terriglobia bacterium. The sequence continues at coordinate 27,904 of JAIQFT010000031.1, read as the reverse complement.
AATCGCTAATACGGGAACGGCTCCTCGTGCCACCGCTCCCATATCTTGGCCTCCACGAACAGCCGGAACAGGTTGGCATCGATGTTGCCGTCCTGGGTTTCCATCCCCAGAATTTGCAGCGCCCTTTCCGTCGACACTGCCCGCTTGTACGGCCGGTCGCTGGCCGCCAGAGCGTCAAAAATGTCCGAGATGGTCATCATCCGTGTTTGCAGCGGAATTTCCGGCGCCCCGAGCTTGTTGGGATAACCCTTGCCGGTCAGTTTTTCGTGGTGGCTGCGCGCGATCTCCGGAATGTTCCGGATTTCCTTCGTCCACGGAATCTTGCTCAGAAACTCGAAGGTGTGCACTACGTGTGACTCGATCAGTATCCGCTCATCTTCATCCAGCGATCCCTTGCGGATCGACAGCAGCTTCACTTCGTCCGGTGTCACCAACTGCTCGTCGGCGCCGTCGCAATCGAGGAAGTGCCGCGCCGCGATCTCCGCCAGCTTCTCGAAACTTCCTTCCGGCAGCACCGTCGGCTCGTTCGACTGCAGCACCGTCGCGAGGTAGCTGTCCACTTCGTTCAACTGCTGCTCGAGGAATGCATCGAATTCCGACTGCTTCGACAGGTACCCGTCGCGCCCCTGCTCCAACACGTAGTTCAGCTTCGATTGCAGCGACTCCACCTGCATGCTCCGCTTGAGAAACTGGAATTTCCATTGAATCAGTTTCGGTTGTTCGGGATACAACTTCTTCGCTTTCACCAGGACCTTCTCGCTCACGCTGACCTTGCCTACGTCGTGAAGCAGCGACGCATACCGGATCTCCTTCATCTGTTCGCGCGTGAACTGGAGGTGCTTGTACGGTCCCTCGCTGGCGCGGTCCACCGTCTCCGCCAGCGCGACCGTCAGGTTCATCACCCGGCCCGAGTGGCCGGCCGTAGTGGGATCGCGCAACTCGATCGCCGTCACCGCCGCCTTCGCGAAGCCCTCGAACAGCTCCTGCTGCTTCTGGTACAGCCGGCTGTTGTCCAGCGCCACCGCCGCCTGGCTCGCCAGCGACGTCACCATTTCCTGCTGCCGCACCGTGTACGCCACCACCTGCGACACCACCGCCGACAGCGAATTCAGCTTTGCCTCGGAATTCCGCTTGGCGTTGATCAACTGCACTGCGCCCACGATTTCGCCTGTCTTCGGGTTGCGCATCGGCACCGCGATCATGGACTTGGTCCGGTATCCCGAATCCTCGTCGAACTTGCGGTTGAACGAGTACGGCACCAGTTCCGGCAGGTGGTACGCATCTTCCAGATTGACGATCTCGCCCGTCTTCACCACATATCCGGCGATGGACTTATCGCTGATCTCCATGACCGCTTCGCGGAAAGGCACCGCCACCGTATCGTTCTGCGCCAGCTTGAAGCGCAGCACTTTCTTCGTATCCACTTTGCGGCTGGCCACCAGCTTGGCGCCGCCGTACTCCTTTGCCTCCTCCAGCGCCCTCAGCTTCGTGGTGGTCGAGTTGGGATCGCTGGCCGGCAGCGCCGGGTCTGCGATCGGCACTTCTTCCACCAGGTACAACGACCCCGCGTCGCTCTTGGTGATCTCCCGCGACTTGGTCAGGATCATCTCCAGCAGCATTTCCGTGTCGTGCTCGGCCGACAGCGCCGCCCCGATCGCGTTCAGCTCCTTGATCTCGTTGGTCGCGCGATCCAGCCGCTCGTTCGCCTCCCGCCGCGTCGCTGACAGGTGGATGTGGTCCAGCGCCTGGTCCATCATCCGTTCCACCAGCAACGGCTGCGTATTGGCCGGCAGGTACCCGTACACGGAGCCGTCCAGCCGCGCGTCGCGGTAGCGGGAATCGGATAGGGCGATGATGCGGAAATTCGGCGCGCGCAGCAGCGGCTGGAATTGCGCCAGCAGCCGTTCCGAGGAGACCACCACTATCGTTTCCGCCTCGCGTCCCGCCAGGTCGGAGTACTTCACCCGCGCGTAGCGCTGACAGCCGGCGATCGCCTTCTGCGCCAGCGTGTCGCCGTCAAAGCAGATGACCGCGGGCATGCTCCGCAGGGCATTGGAAACCTTCGCCTTCGGCGTCGCCTTGGTTGTGCTCATATAAGGCCAGCCTGGGCGCGCAAACCTCCGCGCACGCGCTGCTCCCCAGCGTCGCCACTATAGCTCAAAGACCTGGGAAAATGAACCGTTACCGCGCCCGGCCACTGAACTAGCCCGTGCGCCGGACCCGCTCTGTCAGCAAGCCTCTCCGAGTACTTGATGTATAATCCCTCTCCTTCCCCCGGCATTGTTTAGCGGAGGCTGCCGAGCTGCCAGCATTGCGGCGCGCTGCTTGCCACCTCCGTGCTAGGAGAACAGCCATGTCGTTTGTCCCGGCAAACGCGGGAATTCCCGCCAGCGGCGACGACGCCGCTGTTGCCGCTTCGCGTGATCCCGCCCAGGGCGCCAAGCCCGCTGCCGAGCCGCAGCACTTCCTGCAGCGCATCAAGCTCTTCAGCGCCCTCTCCGTCGACGATTGCCAGCAGGTCGTCAAGCGCATGCGGCGCCGCGATTTCCCGCCCCACCAGATCATCGTCCGCGAAGGCGCACCGGGCACTTCCATGTTCTTCGTCACCGCCGGCCTGGTCGAGGTCCGCAAGAAGGACCCGCACACCGGCATCGACTTCCTCCTCACCGAAATGGGTCCGAGCCAGAACTTCGGCGAAATGGCGCTGCTCACCGGAAAGCCCCGCACCGCCACCGTGACCTCGGTCCAGCCCACCACTTGCGCCGTGCTCGAGCAGGCCGATTTCCACGACCTGCTGTTGCAGTACCCCAAGATCGGCCTGGCCCTTACCACCGTGCTCGCCGAGCGGGTGGAAGCCGTCAGCCAACAGGTCGGCATCGAGTTCATCAACCTGGCCAAAATGCAGTTCGACGCCCGCGTGCTCGCGCTGCTCCCTCAGCCCATGATGGTGCAGCACAAGGTCATACCGGTCGCCTTCATCAATAACCGTCTCTCCCTGGCGATGGTCAATCCCAACAACATCATTGCCCTAGACGACATCCGCCGCATCATCAAGGGCGTCATGATCGAGCCCGTGGTTACCACCGAAGAGGACTTCCGCAAGTTCATGAGCACCACCTACAACCAGCTCATGAAGAAGGGAGAGGAGGCTGCCAAACCGGGCGCAGTCGCCGCGGTGACCACGGCAGCGCCCTCTTCCACGGAATCGATGATGGACATGCTTCAGTCCGACATCATCCGCGACATCCAGGTCTCCGAAGATAAAGCCGCCAGCGAATCCAAGCAGGACCTGATGTCGGCTAGCGAGGACGCGCCCATCATCCGCCTCGCCAACTCCATTCTCGGTCTCGCCATCAAGAAGGGCGCCAGCGACATCCACGTCGAGCCCATGGAGAAAGACGTCGTCATCCGCTACCGCATTGACGGGGTCCTTCAGACCATCCAGAATCTGCCCAAGAAAGTGCAGCTCGGCCTCATCTCGCGCCTGAAGATCATCTCCAAGCTCGATATCAGCGAGAAGCGCCTGCCCCAGGACGGCCGCATCTCCGTCAACATGGAAGGCAAGCCCATCGACTTCCGCGTTTCCACCCTTCCCGGCAAGTGGGGCGAAAAGGTCTGCCTCCGCATCCTCGACAAGTCCAACACCATGCTGGGACTGGACAAACTCATTTCGCACGAGCCCACGCTCAAGCTGGTGCGCGAACTGATCAATCTGGCGTATGGGATCATGTACGTTACCGGACCGACCGGCTCGGGCAAGACAACCACGCTGTATTCCGCGCTCGCCGAGATCAACGATCCGGGCATGAACATTTCCACCGCCGAAGATCCCATCGAGTACGATCTTGCCGGCGTCAACCAGATTCAGGCCAACAGCGATATCGGCCTCGACTTTGCCCGCATTCTGCGCGCCTTCCTCCGCCAGGATCCTGACGTCATCCTGGTCGGCGAAACCCGCGACAAGGAAACCGCGCACATCGCCGTCGAAGCCGCGCTCACCGGACACCTCGTCTTCACCACGCTGCACACCAACTCCGCCGCGGGAGCCTTCACCCGCCTCAACGAAATGGGCATCGAACCCTTCCTGGTGTCTTCCTCCACCATCGGCGTGATGGCGCAGCGCCTGGCGCGGCGCCTGTGCAAGCAATGCAGGGAACAGTACGTCGCCGAAGACGTGACCTGCGATTACATGGGCTTGCCGCGCGGCTCCAAGGTCTTCAAAGGCCGTGGTTGCGATGCTTGCGGCGGCAAGGGCATCAAGGGCCGCATCGGCATCTACGAGGTAATGAAGATGAACGCCGAATTGCGCGCCATGATCGCCAAAGGCGCGCGCTCCGAGGAAATCCACGCCACCGCGATTCGCCACGGCATGCTCGACCTGAAGAAATACGCGGGCCTGCTGCTGCTCAACGGCGATACTTCGGTCGAGGAAGTGTTGCAGGTGGTGAGCGTGCAGGAATAAGGGCTTACTAGATCTACTTACCAATTATGCAATCCGCGCGGTCATTGGATATAGAATTGAGCAACTCATTTTTTGTTATCTGCCGTTGAGTCCCTCATGCCCATTGATGACCTTCTCCGTGGCCGCCTGACCCCCGAACAATATGCCACCGCAGTGGATCCCGCCGCCGAGGTCCTTGCGCTCGCATGCGCTGGATCCGGCAAGACACGTACGACCGCGTTTCGTGTTGCTCGGCTCGTGGCAGAAGGTGTCCCGCCTGCCAGCATCGTTGCATTCACGTTCACCGACAAGGCAGCCGAGTCCATGAAGCTCCAGGTCGCGCGAGCATTGGAGGCGGCCGGTTTCGATCCTACAGTCCTCGGCGCGATGTACATCGGCACCATCCATTCGTATTGCCAAAACATTCTCGGGCAGATGGACGCGCGATACCGGCAGTTCGATGTTCTCGACGAGAACCGACTGAAGCTGTATTTGATTTCGCGGTTCTACCAGTTGGAACTGAACGCGCTTCAGCAATCGCAAGGCGCCAGGTACTTCGCCACCATCAAAGAGGTGGCCGAGGCGTGGAAGATCGTCAACGACGAGGTTATCCGGATTGAGGATGTCGCCGCGGCAGACCCGTTGGTTGGTCGCGTGCTGGGCAACATCCGCGATCGCCTGAACGCGGATCAGTTTATCGATTTTTCTTTGATGATCCGGCTGGTCGTAGATGCGCTGGAGCGCGATGACCCGGCGGCTAACCGAGCTGTAACTGAACTGCGGCATCTCTTCGTCGATGAGTATCAGGACGTCAACCCGTCACAGGAACGCCTGGTGCAACAACTCCGGCGGCGCGCTCAGACTCTGTTTGTTGTTGGCGATGATGACCAAGCCGTTTACGCGTGGCGCGGAGCGGACGTCGGCAACATCCTCACCTTCGCCCAACGTCATCCAGGTTGCGCGTCCCACCGCTGCCAAAGAATTTCCGCAGCACGCGGGCTATCGTCGTGGCGGCTGACCAGTTTGTCGCGGCAGAACTGGGCGCTGCAAGGATTGTAAAGAATCCGGACGCAGACGACATACCGGGACCGCGCGACCTGCGCAAGCTCTGGTTCGACAACCGTTCCGATGAAGCCGAGTGGGTAGTGCGCCGCATACTGGCTCTTCTCGGGACCGAATACGTGGAGAAGGACGGCACCGTTCGCGGACTCACGCGAGCTGATTTCGCGATCTTGATGCGCTCGACGCGCGGGGAAGAACAGGACGGATCGCGCCGGCACGGACCATTTACGTCATTGCTCACGGCAAATGACATCGCTTATAGCCTGGACTCTGGAGCGGGCATCTTCGATCGCCCGCAGGTTGTCGTGGTCCGGGACGCTTTTGAGCTGCTACGCAATGGCTCCCCCGACAGGAACACCGCCCTCGCGTATTTCAATGCAAGTGCCGTAGCTGCGTTTCCAAACGCGAACTTTGATCGGTTTGCAGCCGTGCTGTCCGATTGGGGCCGCCGAATACATGCCCCACGTGGCGGTGCACGCCAGCGTCTTTTCCCTCAGCAACTCCTTTACGATCTCCTGAACGCGTTTGGGATCGACCGGACAAACTTTGATTCGGGAACAATGCAGGACTTGGGCGTTTTCAGCCGCATTCTTCAGGACGTCGAAACCGTCTACCTGAGCATTGACTCTCTCGGTCGATTCCGCGACATCCTCAATTTCCTACAAAACGTAGCGGAAACTGGCTACGACTCCGGCACGGAAGAAGTACTGCGCCGGCCCGATGCCGTGACGGTTTCCACCGTTCATCGCGTTAAAGGTTTGGAATTCCCCGTAGTGTTCGTTGTCGATGTCGAAGCGTCACGCTTCCCCGGGGACCGGCGGACGTACCGCGGCTGGCTTCCGGCCGGCGTCATGCAAGATGCACTCAATCGCGGTGCATACCAATCAACCCCTGTCGAAGAGGTGCGCCTGTTTTACACCGCGCTGACCCGTGCCGAACGTTATCTGTATGTGACAGGTTGCGAATCGCTTCCTGGCGGCGCCCGCCAGCGTCGCCAGTCGCGGTTCGCGCTTAGACTGCAACATCCGGAACTCTCAACCGATGCCACGACCCTGCCTGCTGGGCTCACGCCGCGGCCTCGGGTTCGCCGCATCGACGAGACGGTCATGCCCACGAGCTACTCTGAAATCAAGTCGTACCTGCGTTGCCCCCGCGATTATCAGTACAGGAATGTGTTCGGCTTCAGCCCGCCTATTCCCGAGATGTTCGGCTTCGGCAAGACGGTGCATACAGCCGTGGGCAAGCTCCATACCGAGTTCCCCAACGCCGCACCCACGGGTGACGAGGCCGAGGAACTTGCGCGCGACACCTTCCACCTCAAACATGTGGGCCAGAGCCGCGATCCTGTCAACAAACCCGGACCCTACGAGCGCGCGCGCGCCAAGGCCGCTGAGATCGTGCGCAACTACGCCGCTGATTACGGTCAGGACTTTTCGAGGAAGCGGCAGGTTGAGGCCACATTCGAGATTCCGGTCACCAATGCGGTGATCTCCGGCGCCATTGACCTCCTTCTACAGGTCGATGACGCTAACAACATAATCGAAGCCACGGTAGTCGATTTCAAAGCGATGGAAGGCGGAGATACTCCCGAGCAAAACACGGAACTGGAGTGGACGGATCTGTCGCTGCAAGTGCAGCTTTATGCGAAAGCATCCCGCGAGGTTCTGGGCGAGAACGCTGGTACGGGAGCTGTGCACCTGTTGAAGGACAATCAGCGGGTTAACGTTCCGGTGGACGACCAAGCGCAGGCTGCCGGCACCCAGAACGTCGAGTGGGCAGTCGAGCGCATTCTAGCTGGTGACTTCCCGATGCGACCTCATCGGGCGAAATGTGCCGACTGTGACTTCCGTTCCATTTGCCCAGCCGCCCCGCAGGAGTTTGCAACCCCGGTGCTGCCTCCGGCAATTTACACGCCGAACGGTCAGAAGATGGTGTTGGCGTTCCGGCAGTTCGAGCCAGCAGCAGGAGCTGCGCGGCAGAACCCCTAATAGCCGCGCAGTGTTCTTGCGATCGGCACTGCGTTTCTTCTAACGAATTCCGGGGGGAAGGCGTTCCCGATGAGCACCGCTGCCCCGTGTTTCCCTTCCGAAAGGACGAACCGGTATCGCCTTGGGAAAGACTGGAGGAGCGCGGCCTCTCTTAATGTTATCGCGCGGTTCTGCTCCGGATGCAAGAAGCGCCCCTTTGACGGGTTCACACATCCGCCCGTGATGGTGGGCGCTACTTCATCCCACCTCATGCGGCCATAGATATCTTTGAAACCGTCGCATTTCTTGTGACACGGCAGCTGATAACGCGCTCCAAGTTCCGTGCGACTTCCGCCATCGTGCGGGATCTTCTGGATCAACCGGCGGATACCAGGACTTCGACGCTCAGGCAAGTCATGCAACGGATCTCCGGAATCGCCGGGACAAGGAAGGTTGCCAATCGCTTCTCGCACAGTACGAACAAATTTCGCATGCCGTGCAAACGGCACACGTCCGATCCGGCTGGCCAGCAGAATTAGCCGGCTTCTGCGCTGTGGGACGGCAAAATCCGCAGCGTCAAGCACACGGTAATCGCAACGGTAGCCGAGCATCCGAAGATCGGTCATGAAATCTATCCACCGCTTGTCGTCCGCTAGGCCGGGAACGTTCTCTAGCATCACCGTTTTCGGTCGCATTGCACGCGCAAAGCGTACCATCTCAAAGAGCAAGTCCTTCTGCGCGGGGTCGACCACTCGGCGTCCCCCGTTGAGCCGCTTAAGCGATGAAAACCCCTGACATGGAGGACATCCGGCCAACAGGTCCAACCTGCCGCGCCTAAGGCGCAGGCGTCGCATCAGGGGTGCAGCCTTGACGCTCCGCACGTCCTTTTCGTACAGGTGCGTAGTGGGGTGATTTGATCGGTAGGTTTCAGCCGCAAGCGCGTCGTTCTCGATCGCAGCCAAGACGCGGAACCCAGCCCGCCGCAGTCCCTCTGAAACACCGCCGCAGCCTGCGAACACATCGATAGCGGTAAGTCTCCTGCTAGTTCCGCTGGCTATCCGCTTCATTAGTAGTACTTCCTCGACCCGAGAATTACCGGCGCATGCGGAGTAAAGGTCCTACCGCCTTCTTCAGACGCGCAGAATCCCGGGTCGCACACTCCCAAACAACCACTACCTTCCAGCCGAGTTTCCGAAGAGCACGGACGTTCGCTTGATCGCGCGCGGAATTGCGCATGATCTTCGTTTTCCAGAACTGTGCATTACTCGCGGGGAGTTGCGAGCGTTTGCAGTGCTGATGGTGATGCCAAAAGCACCCGTTGACGAACACTACCGTGCGGAACCGGCGCAGGACGATGTCCGGTTTGCCGGGCAAAGATGCCACGTGGAGACAGTACCTAAACCCATAGGTGTGCAGGAACGAGCGGACAATCATTTCAGGATGCGTATCGGTGCCGCGTACACGCGACATCATCCAGCTTCTTTTCCGTTTATCGACCCGATCGGCCATGAGTCAAGCGCTGTGGGTGTCAGTGTATCGCGAATTGCCGGTGCCCCACCCAACACTGTTTTCGTTGGGTGGGGACTTCCTCTGCGTCCTCTGCGACAAAATACCTATCAGGCGAGGAGCATGCGCATCGGCTCCAGCGTCCGTTTGAATGGATGAAGAACCTAAGATCTCCAGCGTCACCGCTCCCAGCAACGCCTGGTCACCCGGCTCTCCCAAGATGACCGGCGTGTGTCTCTCGCCTCCGGGCAACCGGAGATGAACCTCCGAGACGGCGCGCTCAATCGTGGTGCCATTAGCCAGCGCGAACTTGCGCTTGGGCGCAAAGCATGGCAAACCGCCGGCCGTGCGGGAACCATGTGCCGACCTGGCAAAATCACTTGGTTGGGTCCGCCGATTTAGCGGGCTCGGAAGGCTTCGACGCCTTCAGCTTGGCCAGGGACTCTTCCACGCGCTTCTTAAAATCACCCGCATCGTTGTGGTGCAATGAACTGAAACTCGACTGGGTTTGCATCTCGCAGCCGGTACCCTGGGACCTTAGAAGCACGGAGTTGGTTCGCTGGGTAACCGCTCCGGTAATGTTGTAGGTAGCGGTCATTTCCGTGCTGTCAGACGCCATTTTGTGCGCGACCGGCCGCGTAGGCATAGTTCAGCGGGAAGGAGCGCGAGACCTGCCCCGTCTCGTTCCCGAAACGAACCTAGAATTTAGGGAACATTCTTGCCGCGTGAGATGACACAGAGCAAGAACCGGTAGATAATCCGATCTGCTCCCAAATACTTCGAATTCCTAAGAGGCACGATAATGAAGCGATCCCTCTCAATTGTCCTATTCGTGTGTTTTTGCTTTGCGACTCTGTGGGCAGTGGACGGCCAAAAGACGATGTACGTCGGAGGCACTGTCAGCTCAATCAAGGAGCAAGCAGAAGGAGTTTCATCCATCAGCGACGAGAAGGTTTTCCTGTTTGACTACGGCCAGGGCAAACTCCAGATTCCTTACAATCGAATCGAGAGCCTCGAGTATGGGCAGAAGGTTGGCAGGCGTGGCGGGATTGTCAGCCGATGGGTTATCGCGAAAAAGCGCAAGCATTTCCTGACGATCGGTTACAAAGACGAAAACGGCCAGCAGCAGGCGGCGGTGCTGGAGCTCGGTAAGGACATTGTTCGCGTAACGCTCGCTGCCATGGAAGCGCGCAGCGGCCACAAGATTGAGTACCAGGACGACGAAGCGCGGAAGAGTGGCAGCGGAAATTAGCAGCGCGTAGACTCGGCTGTGGACACAATCCCCGGAGAAACGGCCGGAGGCCGTGCGATTGATGACCCATCCGGGCGTAGGCGCGCCCACCGCACTGGCCTTCGTGTTGTCTTGAGGGCATCCATGACCGCGGTCCAGAGCTGGCTGCACGGAACGGGATAGGGGTCTTTGTGGAGTTTGGCGAAGCTCGGCACGGTAAGAGTTAGCGACATCAGAGCAACCACTATGGATTTCATCATGACAATGCTGCTCTTTATGAGGATCTGCTTCATAGAATGTCAGAATCGAACGGGAATTTCCATTGGCTCCGCGCCCGACGATGCCGGGGTCATGCGCATCGGTTCCAGCGTGCGTTTGAAGGGATGAAGTACCAGCCCTAAAATCTCCAGCGTGACCGCTCCCAACAGCGCCTGATCCCCCGGTTCTCCCAAGATCACCGGCGTGTGTCCCTCGCCCCGGTAGCATGACACCGTTTTCGCCGGGTGCTCCATGCAACGCGGTTTTCGCGTGTGCGTTCTTGCCCTCCTGCGTCCTCTCCGACAAGCCCCCGGGGCATTCTCATTCTGGAACCCGCGCCACTCTGCCCCCGCAAATTTTTCCGCCCATATCACAGACACTACCACCCGCAACCCGGTAACCTGTGCCTGCGCTCAGTGCGTAAGAAAGGGTGGTGTGTCTCGTTGCCCCAGTTAGTTCTTTGACAACATGATCCGTCTGGAACAACCTCCGCCAGAGTCCTGAGAGCATCCCGGGACGGCCCGAGATACTCTCCCGCAACTCCTTTGTTTTGTTGGGACGCACGGGACATGACGGAGGGTGCTGGTCCGTGGCCACGGCCTTCCACGGTTACCGTGCCACTTCCACGGTATACCGTGCTGATGTTGTTGATTCCATTAACAACGAGGGAAGAGGGCGGGTGGTTAACGTAATGCAGGCGTTATTTACCTGCCGGTTAACCAGCTCGCTCGCCAGAAACTCGAATTCGCACCGCAATTTGGCTTCGTGCTCAGCCAAATGCTTGATGACACCAGCTAGGAACACGGCTCAAGATTCTCGCCGTCGCCGCAGCCAATCCTAGAGTTCTCAATCTTCAATTCACGCGCCTGCGGCGGGCCTCTTCCCCTTCGGCGTGAAGGCGCCCTCGATCAGCGCGGGGGTAAATCCCGCGGGCACCTGTCCCTGCGTGGCGTAGCGATACAGAGCCACGGTGAAGATGGTCTTCACCGTCGCGGCCACCACCCACAGCAGCAGGAAGTACAGTACGCCGAGCGCGATTCCCGCCAGCGGATGCACCATCATGCCGCCCACCAGCAGCGCGAATCCGGGCACCATGGCCAGCAGCCAGATCAGCCCGAAGCTGAAGCCGCTCACCACCTCTTCGCCCCAGGTTTCGCGCAGCACGCTGCCCGAGCGTTTCACCGAGTCCACCATGCTCAAGTTGTCTTCGAACACCAGCACCGGCACGATGAAGTAGGTCATCAAGGTCCACGCCATGCCCAGCAGCCAGACAATAATCCTGCCAAGCTTGCCGAGCCGTTCTTCCAGGATGCGCAGCATCAGCCCGACCGTCGCCGCTACCAGCGCCCACATGAAGATCCGCCCGAGGGAGCCCCAGGCGGCGCTCAGCCCGTCCTTCACCGTGGCGTGCCCGCCCGACAGCCCGACGCTGGCGCAGTACACCAGCGCGCTGTTGAAGAACACGATGACAAAATAGTTGGCGAAGTAGAACAGGAACAGGATCCCGTATTCGGCGTTGGTGGTCGGCTGCCCGCGGTGGGCAAACATGCCGGCGGAGATAACTGGGATCAGGAAACTCACGCTCACCACGATGGCCGCCACCGTGCTCAGCACCGGAAAGACCATCATCTGCTTGTCGCCGGCGAGGACCTTGAAGCTCTGCTTTGTCAGCTCCCACGTCCGGCTGAATCTATCGAACATGGCTACCTCTCATTTCTTAGCATTCCTTTGTTCGCCGCGGTTCGTCCCTGCCGCACAGGCTGGCTTGCGGCGCAGCATAGCATGGGAGATAGCTCTTTGATGTCTGTCGCGCTGGTTACCTAGGGTGTATGCCATCCGGGAAGGCGGGGAGGCGACCGCGTGGTGGTTCAATGCGTAAGAGGGGCACGACGTCTCGCGAATTCTTGAAATCCGGGGAAGATGCTCCCGCATATTTTCCGCCCAGATCACAGACACTCCAGCGCCAACCCGCTAACCTGATCGTGCGTTGGTGCGCACAATGGGAGGGCAGTGGCGCCTCGCGCTGGCGCGGAGGATACCGCCATGTGGATCAAGATTCTCGCCGTCGCCGCCGTGGTGCTGTTCGCGGTTTGACTGGTCGCTGTGCTCCAGGGCTGGAGCAAAAGCGATACTTCCGGACGGTTCGTCGGACTGGCCTTCCTGGTCGCCTTCGGCGTCGCCGCCGCCTGGGGTGTGCGCACGCTCATAGGCGTGGCCCACTAGCGAAGCTGAGTCAGAGCCGACACAACCAGCGCGCAACGCATGCTCCAGCTCGGGGCGATGTGCAACTTCGCCATCGCGCTCGCCCACCTGCTGTTCTATTTTACCGGCGAGAAGGTGCTGCGGTTTTTCGGCGCGCCACGCTCGGTGATCGCCATCGGAGTCATTTACGTGCTGCGCGGCGCCGAGGTCGTGCTAGACGTTATCGTCATCGTACGCACCGTCGGCCGCTACGTGCAGTTCCTCGGCTTTTCGCTGATCTCGCTCTGCGTCGGACTGCTGTACCTGAAGGGGACGGCAGGTGTCTGGCGCCAACTCGCCCAGCGCGCCTGAACACCGCGAGATTTGATTCGTGCGCTGCTCGCGTTCCGAAGCGCGGGCGGCGCGCCTCCCTATCGCAGGTTTTGTCGCCGCGCAGTTCTACGCTGGACGACAAGTGCGGTAGAGCGGCCCGCAGCGCGCATGAACTTTGTTATTCTGCGCCGGATGGAACCCGACCGCATCGCCGCCCTGCTCGCGCCTTACCTGGGCGGCGCCCGGCTGACCGACGCGCAACTTTCCCAGCTCGCAACCTTTCTTGACTTGCTAATCCGCTGGAACGCCCGCATCAACCTGACCGCCGTCCGCCAACCGGAGCAGATCGTCTGCCGCCACTTCGGCGAATCGCTGTTCGCCGCCCGGCATCTCCACCCACAACTCACACCTGGCAAGTCGCAAGTCGTTGACATCGGTTCCGGCGCCGGCTTTCCCGGCCTTCCGATCAAGATCTACGACCCCGGGCTTCGCGTCACGCTCCTGGAATCGAAACATCGTAAAGCGACATTTTTGCGTGAAGTCGTACGCACCCTGCAACTCCCCGATATCGAAGTGCTGGCGACGCGTGCCGAGCTCTATGCCCGCCAAATTGCCAATGGCAAATCGCCAATGGCAGATTGCGCTGTCACCCTGCGCGCCGTGGAGCGCTTCCAACAAATCCTGCCCACCGCCGTCGGCCTGCTGCAAAACTTACCCGCCTCCCACCGCCGTCTTGCCCTGCTCATCGGCGCGACGCAAGTCCAGACCGCCCGCGTACTCGCCCCCACGCTCACCTGGTCCGATCCGCTCCCGATCCCCGCATCCTCAAAGCGCGTGCTCCTCCTTGGAGAAGCGCAATGATTCAAATGTCTTGAGCTCGCGCCGCTGGACCCTGCCCGGAACTGAAGCGAGGCGAACTCCGCACTTCTGCCATCGGCCATCGGCACTGCCTGGTGCGAGGCAGGCCGGAAATCGCGAAAATCTCACCACTCATCCCGAACCACTCACGCTACGAATCATTCAAGTAATATGTGGTCCAACCCTGCCGCCCCGGCCGCCGATGGCCCACCGCCGGGAGCTAGATTTTCACAAATATCTTGTTACGATACATTACCCACGCCAGAACCAGGAACGCCAATACATACGCGGATGCGTAGAGCGCCGACGCGTTCAGCGGCTGCGCCAGCGGTGCAAACAGGTTGCGGTACACCCACGCCTTGCAGGTCAAGCCCGGCCGGACATGAAGCTTCACGCTGCACACCGCCAGCGCGCTCGACGCCGCGTACACCGTGATCGCGTTGCTGCCGTACCATACAAACGGCGCGCCCCAGCGCCGCCATCCCCTGATCTCCACCATCCAGTAGCACAGCGCCAGCGCCGCCAGCGCGAACCCGCCGGTGAACAACACGTACGAGCTTGTCCACAGATTCTTGTTGATTGGAAACCATCGCCCCCACAACTCGCCGGCGCCCATGCACAGCCCCCCCGCGATCACCATGCCCTGCACTTTCGACATCCCATGTTCCCGGCGACGCAACCACTCCCCGGTGAACACTCCCATCAAGGTGGTCACGATCGCCGGCAGGGTGCTCAGCAGTCCCTCGGGATCGAACCGGTGCTCGATCCACAAATGGTTGTATAGGAGCCTGCGGTCAAGCGCGCCCGCCAAGTTTCCATCCATCGTCAGATCGAATCCCGGCACTCGCGTCATCAGCAGCCAGTACCCCACCAGCAGCCCGGCCGCAATCGCCACTCGCGCGCGCCGCCCACAGTAAAGAACAATGACCGACGCCGCCAGATACACCGCCGCAATCCGCGGCAGCACCCCGTAGAACCTTACCGTATGCAGGTGCAACGACGCGCCCCCCAAGGCGAGGGCAAAGCCGATCAGATAAATAATGGCGCTGCGCCGGACCGCATGACTGAGCAGCTCCGCCCGCGACGCCCCGCCCGACTGCCGGGTGTCAAACGACAGCACCATCGAAACGCCGACAATGAATAAGAAGAAGGGAAAGATCAGGTCCGTCGGAGTCCACCCGTGCCACTTGGCGTGCTCCAACGGCCAGTACACCGCGTCCCAGTTCCCAGCGTTGTTCACCAGGATCATGCCCGCGATCGTCATCCCGCGAAAGATGTCGAGTGAAATCAGCCGCCTCGGCATGGCGCCGGGCGCAACTGTGTCCGCTTGGGTTGGGCTCGCCGTGGCTGAAACCGTGGTCGCCATCCGTGCCGCTATTCTATCCCTGATATCAGCTTCGCCAATTGACATTCCACCTGCAGAGTGCCCTGCGTGGCGGGCGCGAGAGCCGGCCTCGGCTTCGCGAGGCGATCCACCTCTCACCGGTCAGGATTCCTGACAATGCGCCTTGGCCGATTCAAGGGGTGAATAGTGTCCCAGCAGTTCGGTCAGGTCATGCAAACAAATCGGCTTCGTGATGTAGTCATCCATGCCGGCCTCAAGACAGCGTTCTCTGTCACCCACCATGGCGTGAGCGGTCATGGCAACGACGGGCAGGTGATTTCCAGACGATTTCTCTTTCTCCCGAATCGCCGCTGTTGCCGCGAAGCCGTCCATCTCGGGCATCTGGACGTCCATAAGCACCAGGTCAAACGAGTCCTTTTCCAGGGCCGCCAGCGCTTCCTTGCCGTTTCCAACCATTGTCACTCTATGCCCGCGCTTCTCCAGTAGCCGGACTGCGAGTGTCTGGTTTATCGCGTTATCCTCCGCCAACAAGACACGCAAGGGAATGCTATTCTCGCGAAGAGAATGGCGCGTAACCAGCGCAGGCGAAGCATCTTTTTGTGGTCGCGTCCCCAACGTGGTCAAAACAGCGTCCAATAGGTCTGCCTGTTGAAAGGGCTTGGTCAGATAGGCAGCGATGCCTAGTTCACGGCAGCGTTTGGCGTCTCCAGGCTGGCCGACGGAACTCAACATCATGATGATGGACGCTCTCCATTCCGGGTTCTTCTTAATCGACTCCGTCAGTGCGAATCCGTCCATTTCTGGCATTTGCGCGTCGACAAGAATGAGCGGAAAATTTCTTCCTGAACCTTGCGTCTCTTGCAAGGCGGATATCGCCTTGGTTCCGCTTTCCACGGCCAGAGGCTTTGTATTCCAATCGGTGAGCATTTTTAGCAAGATATGCCGGCTTGCCGCGTTGTCATCCACGACCAGCACCGGCATGTCACGCAAGATCCCCGGATCCTTCCGGAGTATGGTTTTCGCAGGCGCTTTCTGCAGTCCGAAGCGCGCCGTGAAATGGAAATCACTGCCCTTGTGCAGTTCGCTTTCTACCCAGATTCGTCCGTGCATCAGTCCGACGAGGCGGGACGCAATGGTGAGACCTAGTCCCGTGCCGCCATAAGTGCGACTCATGGATCCGTCGGCTTGCGTAAAGGCCTGAAAGATTGCCGATTGCCTTTCGGGAGATATTCCGATGCCCGTATCCGAAATCGTGAAATGGAGTTGGACATCGTCATTAGCCCGCCGATCTGCCTGGACGCGAAGAACCACGTCGCCCCTCTCGGTGAACTTAATCGCGTTGCCGACCAAATTTACAATGATCTGCCGTAACCGCCCCGGATCCCCCCGCAGGTAGTCTGCAACGTCGGGTGCGACGTCGTAGGCAAGTTCCAAGCGCTTCTGATGTGCGCGGAGACTTAGCGTTTTCATGGTGTCGCCAATGGTGTCTCCAAGTTTAAAGTCAATCGTCTCGATCTCCAGCTTGCCCGCTTCAATCTTGGAGTAATCCAGGATGTCATCGATGAGGGAAAGCAAGGAGTCGGCAGAGGACTTGGCCATGTTTAGGTACTCGCGTTGTTCGGAGTCCAGTTCGGTATCGAGAACCAGCTCCGTCATTCCCATGATTCCATTCATGGGCGTCCGGATTTCGTGACTCATGTTGGCGAGGAATTCGCTCTTCGCCCGGCTGGAGGCTTCCGCTGCCTCCTTCGCGTGCTGCATTGCCTCTTCCGCCCGTTTGCGAACGGATATGTCTTGATAGATGCTCAGCGAGCCGACCCTCTGGCCTTTCACGACCAGGGGGACGGCGTGAACTTCAACGTCTATCAGGCTCCCGTCTTTTCTCCTGCGCCGGGTGGCCAGATTGACCAGGGTTCCGCCAAGTGTCCCCTGAGGAATAGTGCGGGCTTGCAAGAACGAGTCACCGTCGGCGAGCAGCTCATGCGCTGGTTTCCCGATCAGTTCCTGTCGCGTCCAATGGAACAGGCGCTCAAATGCTGGATTGCACAATTGGACCTTTTCCGCGGGGTCCAGCACCATAATGGCGAGCGGGCTGGTTTCGATGAGAGCATTGAGATAGGAAGTCCGCTCTTCGACTCGAATTTCAAGTTCATCGTGCGCTTTCTGTAAGGCGACATCCCGGCTCTGGATGCGGTCGAGCATGCTGTTGAACTGGTCAAACAAACCCCCGATTTCGTCCTGGCTTCTCTTAATCGCGCGGATGGAATAGTTTTTCTCTGCGGAGACCGCCGATGCTGTCTTTGCTAACTCCTGAATCGGCTCCGAAATCACCCGTTGCAACCGGTGCGACAGCATAAAAGCGACCGCCAGCGAACCCAGTAATACGAGGGCATCAATCAACATGAACCGCCGTAATCGCTCCTCCATGTCTGTCAGGTCTGCTTCGATGTAGATCGAGCCGATGGATTCGCCACTCAAGCCTATGTTCTGGGACACGACGATGCGCTGTGCGGCCACCGCGCTTGGTTCGCCTTGGGCGGTAGCAGGACAGGACCCGGGTTCACTCGCGGCCCGGCTATACTTCGCGAAGACTTTGCCATTTGCGTCGTAAATGCAGGCATGGATGACGTGCGGTCTGGCCTGCAGGGCACTTAGGGTCTCTTGTGCCGACCTCGCATCGCGAAAGGTAAGCGCGGCGGTGCTGTTCGATCCGATCATTTTCGCGGAAGTAATCAGGTCTCTTGTCTTCACACGGAGGAAAGTGGTCCGATCATAGATGGTGAATGCGGCCGATGCCACGAACAAGGCTACGCCGCAGGAGACTAGAACCATGCCTTGCAGCTTGTGACGGATGGAAAAGTCTCGGTACGAACGCATGTCAAGTCTCCTTGAGATGAGGTTAATTGGGGACAATTCGTGCCAGCGCGAGCAGTTTGGAACTGATACTCAAGCGGGCCTTTCGAACCGCATCCACGTTGACTGCGAAGCGCAGCTTGTTGTCTTCCAAAAAGAATTGGATCGCGCCGCCGCGCTCCGCAAAACCATCGCTTTCCCCGACTACCAGCGCACTCGTGCCCCTGAGGCTGTTTAATATCTCGGATAGATACTTGTCCTCTCGCTCACTTACGAAAACAAGCTGACATGACCTCAAGTCCGGCAGTTCATTGATCCGCCTCGCCAGCACCTCGCGGCTGTTGATTGTCTTTCCCTGTAGGATCTCGTCGAGGGCGTTGCCAAAGGGGTCGTCCCGGAACACGCAGATAAGGATGGGAGCTTTGTCGCTCTTAAAAGCGTCCGAGGGCCACTCGACGAATTTTGGAAAGTTATAGAGAAAGGCGGCCTTGAGTCGATACTCGACCGTCGGACTTGCTTGGGCCCGCATGAAAGGTGCGCCAGGCAAGGTCAGGAAGGCCACCAAGCCCAGCGCGTAGAGGTTCACGCCGTAGAGGGCCGCCGGCAGTGATCTGGACCGAATTGCCTTCTGCAGCAAGCTGCTTCGCGATCGCATCGACTGGGTCAACGTCTTTCCATGGTGGTCAAAATTGCCAAGTAAACTTCGCATGGAAACTGCGCTTGATCTGGCTGGAGAACTCGGTTTGATCAACGCTGTTAGCTTCCAGGTGGCGATCTTTCAAGAGGTTCTGGCCAACGAAGCTAACAGCCAGGTTCTCGGATGCCCGCCAGGTGATCCCGGTATCGAGGCGGGTGTAGGAGGGAACCTGTTGTGCCGGAAGGCGGCCGACGAAATAGACGGAAGCATCCCATTCGACCCCCCGAGGCAGAGCCAGATGTGAGCGTAGTTGGGCCTGGTTGTGCGGGCTGCTCCCCTCTCCGGCTGCGGCCGAGCTCGTGTCGTGACTCGCAGGATTGGTGTGCAGGTGAATCCGTTCGAACGCATACCCGGGGCTCAGTGTCCAGCTATCCGTAAGCTTCCAATTCATCGCCATCTCGATCCCATGCGCTTCACCGCGCATCTGGTTCGCGAAGACCAGAGGCACGTTCAGATGCGGTGGTTGAGGATTCAATTCCACGAACGGAGCCCCTGCTTCGAAGGTGGTGAGATTCCCATACCGGTGATAGAAGATGGAGAAGTCCAACGACATGGTGGTGCGCAGTTGAGCCCGATGGCCCGCTTCAAAAGCGTCCAGGTTCTCGGTCACCGTATCAGGACTACCCAGGACGGTCGTTAGGACGGGAAGGCCGCCCGGTCCGGGAAACGCCGCGAGACTAAAACGTACCGCTCTGTCGGCAGGCGAGGGCGTGCGTCGAGCTCTGCAATATCCAGCCCACAACATAGCTTTCCTGGTGACATTCCAAGCAAGCCGCGCACTCGGCTGGAATTCAAACCCGCTAAAGTCATTGTGCTCGAGCTTGGCGCCGATCGTGAAGTACAAACTGTCTGGTTTCAGCGTGATCTCATCTTGCACGAAGGATTTGAAAAGTTGGCGGCCTTGCGAAGCCGGGTTGAAGGAGGCAGTCACACTCCCGGTCGTGTCATACGAAAAGTAGCGATAGCCCACGCCCCAAACAAAATCCTGGCGATTTCCCCAGCCGACATGGTGCTGAAAATCGATGTCAAAGGTATCGACGCCCTCTTCCTCAATGAAGCGATCGCGCTTGGCACGGTCAAAATGGAGCTGCACGCTTGTATGTGACTTCGGAGAAAGGGTGTGGTTCCAACGCCCTAGTACGTTTCCGCCGGCCAAGCTGGTCGACGAGGCTAGCGTCTCACCAAAAGGGGGCGTGAGCCCAACGGTTTTGATGGATGCTCCTTCGCTACCTTCATACAGGTCTCCCTGCACGGTTAAGGAATCTTTCTCGGAGAGAGTCGAATCAACCCGGAATCCTCCGTGCAACAGGTCGAATCCGTCATGCCCGTCCTGGCCCGAGAGAGAAAGTAGTGAGTTGTAATCAAATCCCTTCACGTAAAGTCGATAGCTTGTTGCCCGACCTACTTTCCCCCCGTATTGGGCACCTCCAAAAACAGGCTCGTGCGTTCCACCGCCGTAAGTCACCAGGCCTCCTTGGGTCCTTTCGGCAGTTTTTGTAATGACGTTGATGACGCCATTGACTGCATTCGCGCCCCAGACCGTCGCCCCGGGCCCGCGGATGACCTCGATGCGGTCGATATCTTCCAACGGCACATCCTGGACGTCCCAGTACACTCCGGCAAACAGCGGCGAATAAACCGTGCGCCCGTCGATCAAGACCAGTAGCTTGTTGGCAAATTGAGAGTTGAGACCGCGTGAGCTGATCGCCCAGGTGCTTCCGTTGATTTGCGCCACGTCAAGTCCGGGAACAATGCGCAGCACATCTGGGATGTTGGTGGCCCCGGAACGCCGAATATCATCCTGAGTAATGACGAAAAGTGAGGATGCGATTCGCCACAGCTTTTGCTCTTTCTTCGAGACGGAAGTCACCTCAATGTTCATCAGGTCTTCGATGCTCTTATTCCCCAGGTCCCTTATCGTGTCTTGCGGCCAGGCAGGAATCGTCATCAGAACAGCGACCGCCAAGCCAACATGGCGTCGCCTTAAAACCTTGCGGAGTTTGGACTTGAGCGATGCGGGCGCGGTACGGCGTGCGCCATGGGCCAATCCCGGTCGAAGCCTCATTCTTCTTTCTCCAAGACGGAACAACTCGACGCCCGGTGGATCCTCCACCAGCAACCGTCGCCAAAGTTCGGATGAGCAACAGGGACGCCGACATCGCCAATCCCTGCTGTTTCATCTACCCCATCTGAATTCGCGTCGGTGCGGAAATGTGCCCTCTGCAGAGAATCGTTGTCTCGTATTGGAGCTAGGCCCGTTTTGACACGCCTGGGTGCCTCGCGGCGTCTCAATATGAGATTTCCACAATTGTTCCGCGTGGAACAGTTGTGGAAATCTTTTCTCCGCCACCGCGCCACGCAGCGGTCCTTCTTTTGAACACGTTTCAAATGGTTTTCCACAATTGTTCCACGTGGAACAGTTGTGGATCGCCATTTCGCAATTGCTTTACGCTCAAGCCAAGGGGTACCCTTTATCTCGCGAGCTCTCCGCCATACCCATGGGACGTATCATCGCCGTTGCCAACCAGAAAGGTGGCGTGGGTAAGACAACCACCGCCATCAACTTGGCCGCATCCTTCGCCGCAGCCGAGGTGGAGACGCTCATCGTGGACTGCGACCCGCAGTCCAACACCACCAGCGGCCTAGGCTTTGCTCGCGATCCAGATCGCACCAATACGTATCACTTGCTGACCGGCGCCGCCGCGCTCGACGCCGCCATCCAGCCCACCGAACTGGAGCAGCTCTGGCTGGTACCATCCAATAGGAACCTGACCGGCGCCAACCTGGAGCTGGTGGAGATGGACCGCCGGGAGTACCGGCTGCGCGAAGCGCTCGACGGCGTCCGCGGCCGGTATCGCTTCGTGGTGCTGGACTGCCCGCCGGCGCTGGACCTGCTGACGCTCAACGCCCTGGTAGCCGCCGACACCGTCCTGATTCCCATGCAGGCGGAGTACTTCGCTCTGGAGGGCGTGAGCGAGTTGCTGGACACCATCGCGCGTATCCGTGAGAGCCTGAACCCGGCGCTGGAGGTTGAAGGCGTAGTGCTCACCATGTACGACGAGCGCACCAATCTGGCGCAGCAGGTGGCGGCGGAGCTGAGGAAGTTTTTTGGTGAGAAGCTGTGCGCAACCACCGTGCCGCGGAACGTCCGTCTGGCGGAGGCGCCTAGCCACGGCAAGCCGGCGCTGTTGTACGACGTGCGCTCGCGCGGCGCAGAGGCATACATCCGTCTGGCCAAGGAGGTCATGGCGCGCGGAGCTAGTTGCGAGCCAGTCGTCAGTGCCGAGCGGGTGGAGGCGGATCCGGCAAAGGCTTAACCGCTAAGGAAGCAAGGGACTGACGCTAGAGAGTCAAAAATGATCCAAGAGAAAAAGAGAGCGCTGGGCAGGGGATTGGAGTCGCTGATCCCGGCGGCGAGGCCGACGGCGCCGACACTGGCCCCGGCATCAGCTTTGCCGCCGCCGGGGATGGCAGCCGGCACGCAGACCGACGGCGGCGGCGAGCATGTGCAGGAGATCAGGCTGGAGGAGATCGAGGGAAGCCCGTACCAGCCGCGAAGACGGCAGGACGAGACGGCGCTGCAGGAACTGGCGCAGTCCATCCGGGCGCAGGGCGTGCTGCAACCTATCGTATTACGATATAATTCTCCTGTCGACGGTCGACGGTCGACGGCCGACGGCCCAGTGGCGGGGACCGCGCTCGAGGGCGAGCGCGCTTCGGCAATTCCTAATACGGGTGAAGGCACACAGGCGTGGGCGCCCTTCGACGAGCTCAGGGCAGGATATGTGCGACACGAAGCAATCGCGGGCGCGGGCTTCGGCGCCCCATTGCCGGTCAAGTACCAGCTCATTGCGGGGGAGCGGAGGTGGCTGGCCTCGAAGCTGGCGGGGCGGACGACGGTGCCGGCGATCGTGCGCCAGGTGTCCAACGAGCAGGCCATGGAGTTGGCGCTGATCGAGAACCTGCAGCGCGAGGACCTCGACTGCCTGGAGATGGCGTACGCATTCGAACGGCTGAGCCGCGAGTTTGCCCTGACGCAGGAGGAAATGTCGAAACGGACCGGCAAGGATCGCGGGACGATCGCCAACCTGTTGCGGCTGCTGAAGTTGCCGCCGGAGATACGGACGGCCCTGGCGCGACGCGAGCTGAGCTTTGGGCACGCGAAAGAGTTGATGTCGATCGACGATCCGACAGTGATGACGGCGGCGGCGCAGAAGGTGATTCGCGAGAACATGTCGGTGCGCCAGACCGAGATGCTGGTAAACCATCTGGCGTACCTGGGCCCGGTGAGTGAAGGGGACTGGAAGGAGCGTCAGAAACAGCCGGAAGACCCGAACGTGCGCGCGGCGCGGATGGAGTTGGAGAGCAGGCTGGGGTGCCGCGTGAAGATCCAGGATAAGAACGGGAAGGGAAAGGTAGTGATCGAGTACAAGTCGCTGGAGGACTTTGACCGGATCGTGGAGGCGTTGGGTAAGTAGTGTCAGTTTCGAGTTTCAGCTTCAGTTGGCGCGGCGGGGGCCGCGCCTTTGCTGTTTCTGGTCCACTTTGGGGTTCTGAGGTGCGTTCCCGCAGGAGGCGGCACGGCAGAATGTAGTTTTGTTCCACACGTTGACGAGCGTGATTCGTGACGAGGGTGGTGCGGGGCCACCTGCGTCACTTCCTCGGCCACCACCCCGTACTGCCGCGTCTGCGTCTCGTCGAGTTCAGCCTTGTAATAAAGAGCCACCGGCCGCAGCTTCATCAGCAGGTCGCTCTCCCCGCCCAGGTCGACGATCTCGTGCTTGAACGGCCGAGCGACACGCGCTTGAACAGGAGCGGAAACACGAGGAACGGGCTGGCCGGAAATGGCAAAGGAAGCGTACGACCGTCCCAGCGTTCTGGAACGGGAATAGCGTCAAAACGGGAGAAGCGATTCAAAAGCGACGCCCACAGTCCGGGTGCGAGGGCTGCGGTCAGCGATGCCCACGATGCCACCGACACGAAGCAGGCGGGGCAGCAAGGCGACGGTTGTCGGCTGCGCTGCCCCGAGACCCCTCCAGGAGCATGAGCGATTCGAGTCAAATGGCTTGACTTGTGGTGCGACTCGGATACCGTATTGGTTATCCGCAGAAATCAGACCGCAAGAACGCCAAGGGAGTCTCCGCCGAATGTTCCTGAGCGCTGGTGACAGAAGAGACAGGGTGTCCTCCGCTGGGGCGAACCGCCGGTTAGTCCTTGTGTCCATTCTGATCTTCACCGGCCACGCCTCGGGCCAGGTTGTGGCTGGCAAGAACGCAGTGGGGCAGTCTCGCGCGGTGGTGCATTACGCCGAGGTCGCGCGCCGGCAGGCCGCATTACCGCATAGCGAGCCCGCTGCACCGATATCGATTGAGGAAGGCGAGCCTCCGGCTCCATTCCCAGTCCCGCCGGAAGTCGCCGCGGCTGCCGCGGCGAAAGCCAAGTTCGCGCCGCGGCTCGCGCTGCAAGCCTCCGCCGCACAGGCGCCTTCTCCCGCGCCGAGCGTCAGCTTTGCCGGCCTGCGGGGTATGAGCTTCGACGGTTATTGGTGGATACCCGCCGATACCCAGGCAGCCGTGGGGCCCAATCACCTCATGGTCACGCTCAATAATGGTGTGCTGATTCAAACGCGGACAGGAAGCACCGCCAAACCAGGCATAGGATTGAGCGCTTTCTGGGGCAGGTCTCCGGACAACGGGAACTACGCTATCGATCCTCGCGTGCTTTACGACCCGTTCCTCGATCGCTGGATTTTCGTATCTATCGCGGCGTTGTACAAGACGAATTCAGTTTTGTACATCGCGATGTCGCAAACAAACGATCCCACCGGGACTTGGACGACGTACAGCTTCCCCGCCGATCAGACCGCGTTCGGGAACTCCACCACGCCGACGCTTTGGGGCGACTTCCCTTCGGTGGGCTTCAATAAGACTTGGGTAGTGGTGACGCTGAACATGTATACCATCTCAACCAACACTTACAGCAAGGGCACGATCTTCGCCTTTGACATCAACGGGTTGATGACCGGGGCCAGCACCTTGCACGCGGCTGTGTTCGATGACACGAACGGCGGGTTCACGCTGTCTCCCGCTGTCACCTTGGATAACAATCTCACCACCATGTACCTGGTCCAACGCTGGAATGGGAACTCCAGCGGCAGCGGATATCTGCGCATCAACACCATTACCGGTGCGGTGGGAAGCGAGAGCTACACGAAGGGGCCGTTTGCCTCCACGCCTAATCCGTGGGCCATGGCTCCCCCCACCGACAACTTTGCGCCGCAGCTCAATAGCGATGCCAATCATTTAATCGACAGCGACGACGACCGCATGCACGACGTGGTCTATCGCAACGGATCGCTGTGGGCGGTACAAACGGTATTCCTGCCGGCGACCGGCGTCACGCGGTCCGCGATTCAGTGGTGGCAGCTTTCAACCACGGGAACGGTGCAGCAGGTCGGGCGCATCGACGACTCGACGGCGGTGAATTTCTACGCTTATCCATCCATAGCGGTGAACCGGCAGAACGACGTATTGCTGGGCTTCTCGCATTTTTCGGCGTCCATTTTTGCCGAGGCAGCGTATGCGTTCGCGCCTTTTAATACCGGCATCAATGCCGTTCAGCCGCCCTTTACGTACAAAACCGGGGAAGCCTTCTACTATGTTCTCCTGGGCACGCGCAACCGTTGGGGCGACTACAGTGCGACCCGAGTGGACCCAGTGAATGATCTGGACTTCTGGACACTGCAGGAATACGCCTCGTCGATCAATTTGTGCGCAACATGCACCGGCGGTTGGGGCACGTGGTGGGCGAACCTCGCGGTGCCGACAGCCAAGAAGCGCTTGTTCCAGGTGACCAGCGACTGAGGAGGCTCACTGCGTGTTTCTGAGCGTTTCAGGTGTGAAATCCGGCGCGCAAACGTTGGTCTTGGCGATGTCTTGCGGGGCGGTGTTGCTCCTGAACGGCGACCTGCGCGGACAGGAGAAAGCAACGGTCAGCGTGCCTCGGCTGGTGAGCAGGTCGGTAATGAATTTTAGCGAGCTGGCGGCGCAAGAGGCGCGCCGACCGGTGCTACCGCGGCCGTGGCGCGCGACCCGCCAGATTGAGGAAGCTCCACCGCAACAGGTGCCGCCGAGTGCGGTGCGACCCTTGGCGCAAGCGCCAACTCTGGGCACTTCGCCGGGGGCTAGCGCGCCGCGACCCCTGGTGGTGTCGCCAAGCCCGACGATGAACTTCCAGGGAATGTCGGACGACGGAACCACCATCCCGCCCGATACCGATGGCGCAGTCGGCCCCAACCATATTGTCGTAGCGCTCAACGAAGGCGTGCTGATCCAGCGACGCGACGGCACCAACATCAGCCGGGTACTGCCGGAAACATTTTGGGGTGTGCCCTCAGGCGCCGATGTGTTCGATCCGAGAGTTTTTTACGATCCGTACGGCAATCGCTGGCTGACCTCGGCGGCTTGCTGCTCCGATACCCCAGACTCCAAGGTGTATGTGGCGGTCAGCGCCACCAGCGACCCGACCGGAATGTGGTACCGGTTCTTCTACGCCGCCGACAGCAATCACACGAACTCGGTTTGGGCCGACTTTCCGTCTCTCGGTTTCAACAGTACTTGGGTTTCGGTTACCTTTAATCAGATTCCGATAGGCAGCAACACCAGCAGCGGGGCGACGGTGTTCTACTTTTCCAAGGCAGACCTGTACAGCAACGCGCCAACAATTTACGCCAAAACCGCCACGGCGACGGGCGGCACGCTGGTGCCGGCGGTGACGTACGACGACAGCCTAACCACGCTGTACTACGTGAATAACTGGAATGGAAATTCTGGAGGCCGTGGGTACATAGCGGTATCGGCTTTGACGGGCACTCCCGGGTCCGAATCGATTGTCTTCGCCACAACGCCGTTGGTGTCCGTTCCTTTTCCGTGGGACTTCCACTCCGTGGATGCTCCGCAGCAGGGAACGACATTGAAAGTCGACAACGGTGATACCCGGATGCTGAGCGTGGTGTATAGAAACGGATCGATATGGGCTGCTCAAAACGTGTTTCTGCCTGTGGTCAACCCGAGCGCGCCGACCCATACCGCGGCGCAGTGGTGGCAGTTCCTACCAAACGGAACGGTGCAGCAATTCGGCCGGGTGGAGGACACCACCGCGGCCTTCTTCTACGCGTATCCGAGCCTGGCGGTGAACAAGCAGAACGACGTCTTGCTGGGGTTCACCTGCTTCGCCGCCACCATCTACCCCAGCGCCTGCTATTCGTTCCACGCTGCCGGTGACGCCGCCGGCTCGATGCGGGACCCGGTGAATTACCACAACGGCGACTCGTTTTATTACATCATCGACCCGAACAATCTGAACCGCTGGGGCGATTACAGCTCCACGGTCGTGGATCCGTTGAATGACACCGATTTCTGGACTTTGCAGGAGTATGCGGCCGCGCCGACGTTCCCCAAGCACCCACCGCAGTCGCCGAACGGCGATGCGTGGGGCACGTGGTGGGCGAACCTAATGGTCACGTCGACTAAGAAACGCCTGGTCCAGGTGACTAGCGACTGAGGCAGCGATCAGTTCAGTTGCGTCCTGATGACCACGGTCACGCGGTGGGCCGCTCCGCCGGCAGTCACCATCGAGAAATCCAGGACATCGTTGACATTCAGAACATTTTGGCCGGCGACAAAACTGGTGGAAGTGACGCCGGTGGTCGAACAAGTCAGGTCCGGCGCAAGGATATTGGCGGCAGAACCGGTGTTGCGCTGAATGTTGATGACAGGTGCGCCGGTGTCAGAGTAACAAGTGACCGACTGAAACGTCATGGCGCCGACTACGTTCACGTAAATGGTTTTCTGATCGTCCGTGTCCGCCAGCACGCCGCAGGTGTCACAGCCGGCCAGAAAGGTGATGCCGCGCGTGCGCGCCGCGCCTCCCGCGCCAGCCCCGGTGGACTGCACCGATCCGTCGGGGAACCTGAACCCGCCGGTGGTGCTCTCCACTACGCCGGCCACGCTCAGCTTGTTCGCGGGAGCAGCTACGCCGACACCGACGTTGCCCGTTGGCGCTATGAAGAACGACTTGGTGGCGACGGCGCTATTGCTTTCGTAGCGCAGAAAACCAAAGTTGTCAGGAAAAAACGCCGATTGCTGCAACTCCCAGAAGCTGTTGGGCAGCG
>JAIQFT010000030.1 GCA_020073185.1 Terriglobia bacterium | reverse complement strand
CAGATACTCCCGGCAGGCCTGCTCGCTGCTGAACCGCGCTTCCAGTTCCGCCAGCGTCCTGGGATAATCCTCCACGACCTGCAGCATGGCCCAGCACACTACCTGTTGGGGTCACCTGAGTCAAGTGGATACCCCTCTTTGGTAATTTTGAAACGGGTCAACAAGGTAGTCGGTAGCCCGTAGCCGGTAGTCCGGATTACAACCACGCACCACGGACCACGGACTACCAATTCGCCTTCAAATTACCAACTCACCAACTTACTGAATTACCAAATTGCCCGACCTCACCCCAACCGCGCCCGCGCCGCCGGACCCCGCCGAGAAGTTCTATTCCGGCGCGATGGACCGCATCCGCCGTTTCATGGCTGTGATCGGCGTGATCGCCACCATCGCGGTGTGGATCGCGTTCGGATGGAAAGTGGCGGTCGGCCTGGCGCTCGGATGCATGATCGCGTGGGTGAATTTCTACTGGCTGAAGCAGGCAGTAGGGGCGCTCGCCGACCGCGTTACCGCCACCGGGCGCGGCCAGTCGAGCAGCGGCGTGGTGGCGCGTTTCCTGCTGCGCTACGCTTTAATCGCGCTCGCCGGCTATGCTATATTCAGGGTTTCCCGGGACAGCCTCTACGGGCTTCTGGGCGGCCTGTTTCTGACCGTGGCGGCGATTCTCTGCGAAGCGGTTTATGAAGTGGTCGTCGCGCTGCGTCGAGGTCTTTAGGGCGCTTTTGCTGACTGCTAATTACTGACTACTGCTTTCCATGCCTGAACAGCTTTCGTTTACCGCGCTGCTGAACCGCCTGTTTGCCGGGCCGGTGGACGCGCTCTTGCGCACGCTTCACATTAAGCCGGCGTTTGCGCAGGCGCCGATCTCCAACGCCGTCGCCATGGAAGTGCTGGTGGTCGGCTTCCTGATCCTGATGTTCCTGCTGGTGCGGGCGCGGCTTTCGGTGGAGAATCCCGGCGGGCTGCAGCACATCTTTGAAGGGCTGCACGGATTTATCACGCAGCAGAGCCAGGAAGTGATCGGCCACCATAGCGAGAGCTTCACCCCGTTCCTGGTGGCGCTCGGGCTGTTCATCCTGACCTGCAACCTGATCGGCCTGATCCCAGGATTCGAATCGCCGACCGGCGCCAGTCCGACCGTGCCGTTGGGCTGCGCCGTCTCTTCGTTCTTTTACTATCATGTCCAGGGAATCCGGAAGCACGGCCCGAGCTATGTGAAGCAGTTTATCGGTCCCATGTGGTGGCTGGCGATCATCATGCTTCCAATTGAGATCATCAGCCACCTGGCGCGCATGCTTTCCCTCACCGTTCGTCTCTACGCCAACATGTTCGCCGGCGACATGGTCACGCTGGTATTTTTCTCGCTGGTTCCCGTACTGATCCCGGTCGCTTTCATGGGGTTGCACATCGGCGTCTCGTTCCTCCAGGCATACATTTTCGTGTTGCTGGAAACGGTCTACTTAGCGGGCGCAGTGGCGACGGAACACTAAAACCAGTTGTCAGTTCTCAGTTGTCAGTTGTCAGCCATCCCGCAACTAACTTTTTGCTGACAACTAACAACTGGCAACTGCCAACTGCCCCAGCGTGAGGGCCTCTGGTCGAGGATGAGGTCAACCACCTCCTGGCGGCAAAGCGGGGTCCCCGACGAGCCCGGTTTTGGCTCGGTGGGGTGCCCGAATCATAGAAGGAGAAACAGAGAATGCGTAAAACGATGAGCTTCGTATTCCTGATGCTGGCAGTGATGTGCTTCGCCGTGCCGGTCCTGGCGCAGGGCGAACACGCCGCGGCGGGCACCAACTGGGTGGCGATTACCTCCGGTTTTGCCATGGCGATCGCTTCCGCCGTCTGCGGGCTCGGCCAGGCGAAGGCCACTGCAGCCTCCGCCGAGGCGCTGGCCCGCAACCCTGCCGCGCGTCCGGGCATTCAGCTTGCGCTGATTCTGGGCCTGGCGCTGATCGAGTCGCTGGCGCTGTACACGCTGGTGATCATCTTTGCGAAGGTGAAGTAACGATTTCGATTCAAGGTTTTGCCCCTGTTCGGCACTTCCGGGCAGGGGCATTGCTTTTGGCCAATAGCCATTGGCCTTTGGCCGTTGGCAATTGGTCGTTAGCTCGTACCGAGCCACGCATTTCTTGCCGATGAGAACGGAGTGGTTAGGTTTGTCTGGACGCAAAGGGCTAATCTAATCGGTATTCGCCAATGGCTAATGCCCAACGGCCAATGGCTGAGCGCTGATGTCCGCGGTTCTCCAATACGAAAACATCACCAAGCAGTACGGCAGATTCATGCGTGCGGCGGTCGTCGCGTTAGACGACTTCTCGCTGAGCATCGAGCGTGGCGAAATCTTCGGCTTTCTCGGGCCTAACGGAGCTGGGAAGACCACGGCTATTCACCTGGCGGTGGGATTCATGCGCGCGACGCGGGGCTCAGGCACCCTGCTGGGCAATCGGTTCGGACACGCTCCTACGCGGCGGCGCGTCGGATTCCTGGCAGAAAACGTGGCGTTGTATCACCGTCCGGCGGCGAAGCTGCTGCGCTTCTATGGGGGGCTGAACGGGCTGCGCGATCCGCGGCTGGCGCGCGCCGTGCGCGACGTGCTGGAAACCCTGGAGCTCGCCGACCTCGCCCAGCGAAACATCGGCAAGCTCTCGCGCGGCATGCTGCAGCGCGTCGGGCTGGCGCAGGCCCTGGTGAACGATCCCGAGCTGCTGATCCTCGACGAGCCCACGTCGGCACTGGATCCGCTCGGCCGCCTCGCCGTGCGCGAGCTCTTGCTGCGTGCGCGCAACGCCGGCAAGACCGTCTTTCTCAGCTCGCATATGCTGTCAGAAATCGAGTTGATTTGCGACCGCGTCGGCATTCTGCACCGTGGGCAGATGGCGCGCGTCGGGCGCACCAGCGAGCTGCTGGAATCGAGTGAGCAGTGCGAGGTGGTAGCGCGCGGTGTGCCCGCCTCGTCGTTCCTGCAGGCGGCCGCGGAAAATGGGCTGGTGCGTTTCACCGTGGCTTGTTCGGAGCAGCGGGAAACGATTGAGCGCGTGTGGTCGCTGGGCGGGGAAGTCGTGCGCGTGAACCCGGTGAAGCGGTCGCTGGAGGATATTTTCGTGGAGCTGACGGGGAAGGAGTTGGCGATCAACGGGCAGTCGTAGCGACGAACACAGAGACGCAGAGACATTGAGAGCGCAGAGGGTAAGAGGCACACTACCCCTCTGTGTCTCTGTGCCTCTGTGTATATCAGTAATCGCAAACACACGGCCAGAGAATTCCTCATGACGCCCGTGCTCCTTATCGCCGCGAATTTTGTCCGCGAGAACCGCTGGCCGCTGATTACGCTCGTGGCTTACGTGATCGTGTTCGGCGCGGCGGCGACGTTCATCAACGACTCGTCGCTGGATGACACAATGTTCCTGCTGCGATCGGTCGGGGTGTACGGCCTGGCGTTCACCGGGTTGCTGGCGGCTTCCGGCCTCAACAACGAGCGGCGCACGCGACGTGTGCTGGCGGTTCTGTCGAAGGGCATTCACCGCGCGCAATACCTCGGCGGGCTGCTGCTGGGCACGCTGTTTTGCTCCGGTATTTACAGCCTGGTGGTCGGACTGATCGGCAGCTTGGCGCTGGCGCATCGCGGGCGCTCGCCGGAGAGGCTGTGGGAACTGGTCGGGGTGCTGATCGCGTCATTCCTCCTGGCGGGAACGGCGGCGCTGTTCTTCTCGACCTTCCTCCATCCGCTGATGGCTGCGGCAGCGGCCGCACTCACGCTGGCAACCATGGGCGCAGTGGGGCGCGTGTTGGCAGTGCCAAACCTGCTACCGAGTTACACGCTGGCGGATGCGATGGTCAGCTTCAGCGTGTCAGGTTGGTACGCGCCGTGGGCGGCTGCCGGATGGGCAATCGCGTACTCGCTTGTGTTCTGGCTGCTGGCGACGCTGGTGTTCTCGCGGCGGGACATCGCGGTGGCGGTTGAGTAGCCGCTACTTAACGAGATCCCTTGCCCCCTGCAGCGCGTAATCGAGCACCCGGCCGGGAAGCACGCCCAGGTAAATGGTCGCCACGACGGCGGCAGTGAGCGAGACGCCGAGCGCAACCGGCATGGGCATGATCGGCGTGTCTTCCTTGGGCTCGCGCATGTACATGACGACGATCACGCGCAGGTAGTAGTACGCCGCGATGGCGCTGTTGACGACGCCGATGATGGTCAGCCCGACGAGATCGGATTTCAGCGCCGCGCTGAAGACGTAGAACTTGGCGAAGAACCCGCCGGTGATGGGAATCCCGATCAGCGACAGCAAGAAGACTGTGAGCACGGCAGCTAATCCGGGCGCGCGGCGGCCGAGGCCTGAGTAGTCGTCAATCAGGACGTAGCGCTCATTCTGGCTGGCGAAGTGCGCGATCACGATGAATGCGCCCGCGTTCATGACCGCGTAGGCGGCGGCATAGAAGATGGCGGCGGAGATACCGATGTTTTTCGCGGCGGCGAAAGCGCACAGCAGGTAACCGGCGTGCGCGATCGAGGAGTACGCCAGCATGCGCTTGACGTTGGTCGCGCGGCCGAGCACCACACGATCCAGAACCATCCCGGAGCGGCGGCAGCGAACAGGATGCGCAGCAACACCGCGAACGCGGCGGCCTTCGGCGCGGTGGACATGAGCGCCACCACGGGCGCGGGCGCGCCTTCGTAGACATCGGGCGTCCAGACGTGAAACGGGGCGGACGCCACCTTGAATCCCAGGCCGATGAACATCAGCGCCATGCCGGCGTAGGCGAGCGCGGGCGCGCCGGAACGCAGCGAGGCGGCGATGGGGTAGATGCTAGTGGAGCCAGTGGCGCCAAACATCAGCGCAACACCGTATAGGAAAAATGCGGTCGCGAACGAACCCAGCAGGAAGTACTTGAGCGACGACTCGGCGCTGGTAGCGGCGCGCCGGCGGAAACCGGCGAGAATGTAGGTCGAGATCGAAGAAATCTCCAGCGCGATGAAGATCAGAACCAACTCGACTGCCGAGGACATCAGCATCATGCCGACAGAGCCGAGCAGGATGAGTCCGTAGTATTCGCCCAGCCGGATTCCCTGCACGGCGAGATATTCGAACGACGCGAGAATCACGGTGGCGGCGACGAATCCGACGATCAGGTGAAAGAAGATGCTGAAGCTGTCCACCTGTACCATGCCAAACCATGCCTGACCGGGATAGCCGGTCTGGTAGAGTGTGGCCGCGATGGCGAGCAGGGAACCGACCAGCGCCAGCATGCCCAACCCCTTGCGGTCATTGTGCTCGGGCAGAAGCGGTTCAATGAGCATGACAATCATGCCGAACACGGTGAGCACCAACTCGGGCAGGATGCGGATGTAGTCGGTGGCGTTCATCGCGCCACCACCTGGCTGGCGAATTGCGCCGCGAGCGAGAGCACGTTGCGCACCGCGGAATCCACGGCGTTGATCCAGATCAGCGGCGCCACACCCATGGCGAAGGCCGCCACCGCCAGCGGCCACAGCGCAATGCGCTCGCGGAGGTCGAGATCGGGCAGCTTGAGATTAACGTCGTGATCCACCTTGCCGAAGAAGACGCGCTGATACATCCACAGCATGTAGCAGGCGCTCCAGATCACGCCCGTCGCCGCAAGAATTCCCCAGAGCGGGTGCGCGAGGAAGGCGCCGCTCAGCACCAGAAACTCGCCGACGAATCCGTTGAGCAATGGCAGCCCGATGGATGCCAGCGTAATGATCAGAAAGAAAGTCGCGTAGATCGGCATGGGCGTGGCGAGGCCGCCGAACTCGCTGATCTCGAAGGTGTGCCGCCGCTCGTGAATGATGCCGACCAGCATGAACAGCGCGCCGGTGGAGACACCGTGCGCCAGCATGACGAAGACCGCGCCCACCAGACCCGCCTGCGTGAAGCTGAAAATGCCGAGCACGACGAAACCGAGATGGCTGACCGATGAATACGCGACCAGCTTTTTCAGGTTCGGCTGCACCATGGCGACCAGCGCGCCGTAGACGATCCCAATGATGGCGAGCGTGACGATCCAGGGCGCGTTGTGGCGGGCTTCGTCAGGAAAGAGCCCGACGTTGAAGCGCAGTAGGCCGTAGGTGCCCATCTTCAGCAGCACACCGGCCAGCAGCACCGAGCCCGCGGTGGGCGCTTCGACGTGCGCGTCCGGCAGCCAGGTGTGCAACGGGAACAGCGGCACCTTCACCGCGAACGCGACAAAGAAGCCCAAGAACAGCCAGGGCGCCGCGCCCTGAATTTCAGTCCCGTGCCCGTGGAGCCACTGCTGGGTGTCGGCAAACTGGAACGATCCAACGTGTGCGTAGAGCCAGAGGATCGCCGCCAGCATGAAGACCGAGGCGATCATCGTGAACAGGAAGAATTTTACGGCGGCATAGACGCGGCGTTCGTGGCCGTAGATGCCGATGAGCAGCGCCATGGGGATGAGGCTGGCTTCCCAGAAGAAATAGAACAGGAAGAGGTCGAGCGAGACGAACACGCCGATGAGCGCCGTCTCCAGCAGCAGCATGAGGATGAAGAATTCCTTCACCCGGTCATGCACCGACTTCCACGAAATCAGCACGCACAGCGGCGTCAGGAAGGTGGTCAGCAGGACCAGCCACATCGAGATGCCGTCAATTGCCAGGTGGTAATGAATGTTGGGGGTGGTGATCCACTGAACGTCTTGCTCGAACTGGAAGACCGCGTGGTGGCGCGCGAAGTGTACCGGGAGATGGAGCGAGAGGACGAACGTCAGCAGGGAAACGACCAGCGCGAAGAGGCGGATGTCGCGGTCGCGGCGCGGGAACAATGCCAGCAACACCGCACCGCCGAGCGGAATGAAGGTGACGATCGTGAGGATGTAGGTGTTCAGCGTGCTCATTTGACTCCCAGCCAAACCATGTATGCGACCACGGCGGCCCCGCCCACGGCGATCCAGCCGGCGTACGAGCGAATGTTGCCCGACTGCATGCGGCGGAAGCCGTTCGACACATCTCGCGCGGCCTCGGCCGTTTCGTTGATGGTGCCGTCAATCGCGCCGGCATCAATCACGCGCCAAAGGATGTTACGCGAGCCTTCGATGACCGGCTTCACGAATAGCCAGGCGTAGATTTCGTCCACGTAGTACTTGTGCTCCAGCGCGCTATAAGCGTCCTGGAAGCGTTCGCGCAGCTTCTCGGGCAGATCGCGGCGCCGGTAGTACAGCAGCCAGGCAAGTGCGATGCCGAACAGCGCCGCGCCGGTAGCCGTCACCGTAAGCCCAATCTCCGACGGCGCCCTACCCTCGACGGGGCTGGGGGCAGCGGCTTCGTGCGCGCTAGCTTCGTGCTCTTCAAAGACGGGCGCCAGGAAATGCTCGAAATGATTGCTGCCGCCGAGCACCTGCGGCCAGCCAATCCAGCCGCCGGCAAACGACAGCACCGCCAACATAATCAGCGGGATGAGCATCGCGCGCGGGCTCTCGTGGATGCGATGCGACTCGGTTTGATGTTCCTGCCCGGCGCGCTTGGGTTGGTGCTCAGGCGCGGGCACTCCGCGGAACTCGCCGAAGAACGTCAGGAACCAGAGCCGGAACATATAGAACGCGGTCAAGAAGGCGGAGAATACGCCGACCGCCCAGAATCCCCACCAGCCGTAATGGCTGGCCCAGGAGCGGTAGGGGATTTCGTCCTTCGAGAAGAATCCCGATAGCGGGAAAATGCCGGCGATGGCAAAGGTGGCCACCGTCATCGTCCAGAAGGTCACGGGAATACGCTGGCGCAGGCCGCCCATCTTGCGCATATCCTGCTCGCCCCCGAGAGCATGGATGACCGACCCGGCGCCAAGGAAGAGCAGCGCCTTGAAGAATGCGTGCGTCAGCAGGTGGAACATGCCCGCCGAATAGGCTGCCACGCCACAGGCCAACACCATGTATCCGAGTTGCGAGATAGTGGAGTAGGCAAGCACGCGCTTGATGTCGTGTTGCACGGTGCCGATGGTGGCCGCAAATAATGCTGTCGCGCAGCCGATGATCGCGACCACGGTAAGCGCAATGGGAGCACGATCGAAGATGGCGTGCGAGCGCGCGATCATGTACACGCCCGCGGTCACCATGGTGGCGGCGTGAATGAGCGCGGAAACCGGCGTGGGGCCTTCCATCGCGTCCGGCAGCCACACATAAAGAGGTAGCTGCGCCGATTTTCCGCAGGCGCCGACCAGCAGCAGCAGTCCAATCGTCGTGAGCAGGCCGGCGGTCGCTTCCTGCGGGAGCCCGGCAACTTTTTCGAAAACCTGGGTGAAATCAAGCGTGCCGAAATGCTTGATGAGGAGAAAGAGTGCGATCAGGAAACCGAAGTCGCCAATGCGATTGACGATGAATGCCTTCTTGCCGGCGGCGGCTGCTGAATCGCGCAGGAAGAAGAATCCGATCAGCAGATACGAGGCCAGGCCCACGCCCTCCCATCCGACAAACATCAGCAGGTAATTATTCGCCAGCACCAGCGTCAGCATGAAAAACATAAACAGGTTCATGTAGGAGAAGAAGCGGTAGTAGCCGCCCTCGTGCGCCATGTACCCGACCGAGTAAACGTGGATGATGAAGCCGACCCCGGTGACGATGAGGGCCATCAGCAGGGAAAGCTGATCGAGATAAAGACCGTAGGCGGCCAGGAAATCGCCGGCGCCGAGCCAGGGGCCGTAGTTCTCGATGTGCGGGATGGTGCTGGCGGGAAGTTGCGCGAATTGCAGCGCCGCCTTCCACGCCCACAGCATGGCCGCGCCGGGAAATGCCAGGCCGACCGCGGTCACGGCGGTTTTGGAAAAGCGCCGCCCGAACAGGCCGTTGATGATGGCGCCGGCCAGCGGCAGCAGCGGTATGAGCCAAAGATCCATATTCGTAGTCGGTAGTCGGTAGCCCGTAGTCCGGCAGGGTTTTCCCGAATGCCCGTTTACAGCTTCAGCAAATTCACGCGGTCCACGTTCAGGGTTTCGCGCGTGCGGAAGACGGCAATGATGATGGCCAGACCGACGGCAGCTTCCGCGGCCGCGACCACCATGACAAAAAAGACAAACACCTGGCCGCTGAGCCGGTGCCAGTGTGCGGCGAAGGCCACGAACGCCAGGTTCACGCCGTTCAGCATCAACTCGATGCACATGAAAATCGTGATGATGTTGCGTTTCATCAGGAAGCCGGCGACACCGCAGGCGAACAGCACCGCGCTGAGCACAAGGTAGTAAGAGAGTGGGACCATCAGTGCTCCCTCCTCGCCAGCACCACGGCGCCCATGATGGCGATCAGGATGAGTACCGAGGTGATTTCAAACGGCAGTAGGAAATCACGGAAGAGCAGGCGCCCGATCTCCGGCGGGGTGCCGGGCAGCGCTCCGGCGGGAACCGAGCCGGAGGCCGGGTTCTGACGGATCAAAACCCAGGCGACCAAGCCCATCAGAATGAGCAGGGCGGGCACGCCGAGGAGCATAGCGATGCGGCTTCCAGCACTACGCTCTTCCTCGCCGGCGTTGAGGAGCATGATGGTGAAAATGAACAGCACCATGATGGCGCCGGCATAGATGATCACTTGGATGACGGCGACGAATTCGGCGCCCAGCAGCATGAACTCCACCGCCAGCGAGCCCATTACCACAATCAGCGACAGCGCACTGTTAATCGGGTGACGCTGCGCCAGCAAGTTGACGGCCCCCGCCACGCAGATGGCGCCGAAGAACGAAAATAGTGCGAGGTGAATCATGTTTGAGTACCGAGTACCGAGACCGAACCGCAACCAACGTCACGAACGCAATGCCACCACCAGGCTGGTGACGATCACGTTAGCGATTGCCAGCGGCAGCAGAAATTTCCAACTGAACGCCATCAACTGGTCATAGCGGAAGCGCGGCAGCGTGCCGCGCACCCAAATATAAAGAAACAGGAAAAACAGGACCCGCAGGAAAAACCAG
Organism: Terriglobia bacterium; assembly: GCA_020073185.1. Taxonomy (NCBI): domain Bacteria; kingdom Pseudomonadati; phylum Acidobacteriota; class Terriglobia; species Terriglobia bacterium. The sequence continues at coordinate 39,397 of JAIQFT010000030.1, read as the reverse complement.
AATACCGGCAGCAGCGCCTGCAACACCGGCGGCCCGAAGACCGGTCCGCTCCATCCGCCCAGGAACAGCAAGCTGGCCAGGCAGGCGACGGTCACCATATTGGCGTACTCGGCCATGAAAAACATGGCAAACTTCATCGAGCTGTACTCGGTGTGGTAGCCGGCGACCAGTTCGGTTTCCGCTTCCGGCAGATCGAAGGGCACGCGGTTGGTCTCCGCAAAGGCGGCGCACAGGTAAATGAAAAACGCCACGATCTGGCCGCCGCCGAAAATATTCCAGTTCCAAAAGCCGCCGAGCTGGTGCTCGACAATGCCCCGCAGGCTGAAGGTCCCGGAAAGAATCAGCACGCCGATCAGCGAGAGCCCGAGCGCGACTTCGTAGCTGACCATCTGCGCGCTGGCGCGTAGCGAGCCGAGCAGGGAATACTTGCTGTTCGATGACCAACCCGCGAGCGCGATGCCATACACCCCGATCGAGGTGATGCCGAGGATGATCAGCAGCGACACATTCACGTCGGTAATCTGCAACGGAATGCGCGCGCCCCGGATGGTGATCCAGCCACCGACCGGAATGACGGCGATGGAGGTCAGCGCCAGGGTCAGCGACAGGATCGGCGCGAGCAGGTACAAGGGCCTGTTGACATATGGAGGTATGAGGTCTTCCTTGAAGATAAACTTTAAGCCGTCGGCGACCGGCTGCAGCAGCCCGAACGGGCCCACGCGCGAAGGTCCCCAGCGGTTCTGGATGTGGCCCACGAGCTTGCGTTCCAGCCAAACGGTGTAGGCGACGATGCCCAGAAGGATGGGCACCGCGATCAGAATCTTGATCACGGAGATCAGAACAAACCACCCGACGCTCAGATTGCCTGACATAGCAATTAGCGATTAGCAATTAGCGATTCGGGAAAGACATCGGCTAACTGCTCTTGGGCCCGATGCCGACCACCGATAAACCGATAACCGAAAACCGAAAAACCTACACCGCCACTCCCTTATCCGCCGGCTGCTTACGCTCGTTCTCGACGACCGAGTTCAGCGTGTCGGAATAGCGGCCCAGCGTGCCCGAGGTGAACAGCGTATCCTCCGAGGGCACCACCAGCTCGGGATGGCTTGGAACGTTGGCGGCCGCCGGGGTGCGCGTGTGCACGTCATTGCCGGCAAGCAAATTCAGCCGCGAGACGTCATAGCCGGGCACCAGCCGCTGGATTTCGTCGAGCATGGCCAGCGGATCAAAGGGGCTGATCTTCGGCTCTGTCTCATGGCGCTCCAGCCAGACAGCGTGCTGGTCGGCTTCGCCGGATTGCGCCCCGCGCGACTGGCCCATGTCGGCGCGCAGCGGGCGGCCGAACGGCACTAATTGGCGGAGGTCGTGCCCCATCCGGTCGGCGATGCGCACGATGATTTCGAAATCGGTTTTGGTCCCCGCCACGTCGCTGGCCTTGCGCAACATCTGCAGATCACCGCAGGTGTTGGTGAAGGTGCCGGATTTCTCGTACGCGCAGGCAGCGGGCAGCACGACGTCGGCCGCAATCGCAGTCTCAGTAAGGAACATGTCCTGCACGACAACGAACGGCTTGGAGAGCACGAAGGGATCGATTTTGTAGCGCGCGATGGGATTGGACCCGACGATGTACAGGGCCTTGATGCGGCCGTCGTTTGCGCCTGCGAACATGCTGCGCAAATCGAGCCCCGGCTGCTTCGGCGCCGCAGCGAACCAGTCCTGAGTTGCCCCAGCGCTCGCCACCGGAACGTAGCCGGGCAGCAGATCGGGGAAAAGGCCCATGTCGGCCGCGCCGCGCGAATTGGCGTAGTCACCCAGGCAAATGAATTTCGCGTTGGGCAGCGCGTGCACCAATTCGGCAATGCCGTCGGCGCGCAACTCCGAGCCGAAGATGACCACCAGTTGCTGCTCGCCGCGTAGTTTGTCGCGCAACTGCGCCAGCATTTCGGCAGTGGTATCACCCGCCGCGAGCCCGGCCGGCACGGCGCCGTTGCCGGCGAGGAAATGCACGAACGCGCTCTCGCCGTTGTCCTCGTGAATCTGCGCGAACATCGCGGCCTGGCGTCGGAGCTTGATGGCGTAAGCATTCACTATGTAGAGCCGGGCGCGGCGCAGGCGGACGTTGTTGCGAATCTGCCAGGCGAGCAGCGGGTGCTGGTCGGTCGGATTGTTGCCGATCAGCAGAATCGCCGGCGCAAAGAGCAGGTCGCGCATGGCGGCTGTGCGATCTTGTGCCCCGAGCGCAGAGACAAACCCCGGGAAGTCTGCCGTGCGGTGGTGGTCGATGTTGTTGGTACCGAGCCCGGTGCGCGCGAACTTCTGCAGCAGATAATTCTCTTCGTTGGTCGTGCGGTTGGAGCCGATGACGCCGAACGCCTGCCCGCCGTGCGTTTCCTTGATCTCCTTGAACTGTCGGCCGATCAGTTCGAGCGCTTCTTCCCAAGTTGCGGGCTGGAGTTGGCCTTCGCGCCGGATCAGGGGCTGTTGGAGGCGGCGCGGGTCGCCGGCAAAATCAAACGCGTAGCGTCCCTTGATGCAAAGGAAATCGCCGTTGATGCCGCTCTTATCGCGGTTGTCGCCACGGACGATCTCCATGCCCTCGGCGGAGCGGCGCAGGCCGAGCGTAGTCTTGCAGCCGTCACCGCAATGGGTGCAGACGGTGCCCACGTGGTGCATCTCCCAGGGCCGCGTCTTGTAGCGGTAGGCGCCGCTGGTGAGCGCGCCCACGGGGCAGATGTCAATGCACATGCCGCACTCTTCGCACCACAGGTAATCCTGCTTATTGGGTGCGATCACCTGCGCCGAGCCGCGGTTCTGGATGCCCAGCGCCCACACGTCCATGGCTTCGCCGCAAACGCGCACGCAGCGGTAGCACATGATGCAGCGCGGCCGGTCGAAATACACCACCGGCGACCACTGCTGTTCTTCGCGGTGGTTCTTGATGTCGATCAGCTTGGACTCGGCGGCGCCGCAGCTGAACGTCATGTCCTGCAGTTCGCACTCGCCGCCAGCGTCGCACACCGGACAATCCAGCGGATGATTGCCGAGCAGCATCTCCAGCATCGCCTTGCGTGCTTGCCGCACTTCGTCATTCTCGCTGCTGACCGTCATGCCCTCGCTGATTACCGTGGTGCAGGCGGTTTGCAGCTTGGGCATTTTCTCGATCCGCACCAGGCACATGCGGCACGCGCCCTGCAGCGACAGCCCAGGGTAGTAACAGAACGACGGAATCTCGATGCCCGCGGATTTGCAGGCCTCGATCAGCAGCGTGCCCGCGGGCGCCGTGATCTTCTTGCCGTCAACCGTGATGTTAATGTCGGGCATCAGTGAGCCTTCTTAAACCAATGCCTAGGTATTCGATCAAGAAATTGTCTAATTTCCTTAGGAGAGTCGGTGATGGTCGTTTGTGCAGCAAACTCCCAGCGATTCTCTTCTCCAGGCCTCTGTCGGTAATATCCGAGACGAATCTGCAGCGATGGTTCTTCACCAGGCTCGCTAGGTTCGAATTCGATTAACTGGGCACAATTGACGTAGTTGCCCCACGGATGCTTTATTACGCTCTCTCGGGGTGGGTTGCCGTTAATCGCCTCGGGAAATTCCCCTATGATGAGGCCGCTCTTCGGCTTGGCAGACGGTTCGTTCCGCATCTCTATTGGTGGCGAGAATTTGACAGTGCATTTGAGTCGGCCGTACGGTAGCGGTCTTCGTTGCGATTTTCGTTTTCGTGTTTTCATGTCAACACCGGGAGTTGCTCCAACGCGGCCGCCTCGCACGGACACGCCCGTCCTTCTAGATGTGCTTCGAACTCTTCGCGGAATTTCTTCACAATGGAAATGATCGGCATTGCCGCCGCATCGCCCAGCGGGCAGAAAGTGCGGCCAAGCATGTTTTCCGCCAGGTACTGGATGTTATCGATGTCCTTCTTCACGCCGCCGCCGGCATGAAAGCGGTTGAGCGTCTTCTTCAGCCAGTCGGTGCCCTCGCGGCAGGGAATGCACCAGCCGCAACTCTCGTGCTGGTAGAACATCATGATGCGCTGTGCGTACTTGACCATGCAGGTCTGATCGTCGAGCACCACCACGCCGCCGGAGCCAAGCATGGAACCGGCTTTCATGAGCTGGTCGAAATCCATGCCGACATCTACTTCGTCCGCGGTGAGCACCGGCGTCGACGATCCGCCGGGCGTGACCGCCTTCAGCTTGCGGCCCTTCCACACGCCGCCGCCAACTTCGTCGATCATCTTGCGCAGGTTGTAACCGAGCGGCAGCTCGTACACGCCGGGCCGGTTGACGTGCCCGCTGAGGCAGAACAGGCGCGTGCCACCGTTCTTCGGCGTGCCCAGTTCGGAGAACCACTGGCCACCGCCCAGAACAATGTGCGGCACGCTGGCGAGGGTCTCGACATTATTGATGATCGTCGGCCCGCCCCAAAGTCCGACGACGGCAGGAAAGGGCGGGCGGATACGCGGCACTCCGCGCTTGCCCTCCAGCGATTCCATCAGCGCCGATTCTTCGCCGACCTCGTACGCGCCGGCGCCGGTGTGCCAGTAGACGTCGAAGTCCACGCCACTGCCGAAGATATTCTTGCCGAGAAAGCCGCGCGCGTAGGCGTCGGCGATCGCCTTACGCATGATGTCCACCAGGTACCGATACTCGCCGCGAATGTAGATGTACCCGACCTTGGCTTTGATGGAGAGCCCGGCAATTACCACGCCTTCGATGACCGCATGGGGATCATGCTCCAGGATGAGGCGGTCCTTGCAGGTGGCGGGCTCGCTCTCGTCGCCGTTGCACAGCACATACTTCGGCTTCGCCGATTCCTTGGGCACGAACGACCACTTCATGCCGGTGGGAAATCCAGCGCCGCCACGGCCGCGCAGGTTCGACTCCTTCACCTGGCTGATGATTCCGTCGGGGCCCAGCGACAGCGCCTTCTGCACCGCCTTGTAGCCGTCGAGCGCGAGGTAGCGGTCGATGTCGACCGCACCCTGGCCGAAGCGCTTCGAGACTACTCGTACTTCGTCGGGATGGGAGACCAGGTCGGCCATATCGGGTAATTGCGCAATTGCGTAATCGGGTAATTTGAAACCGAACTGTTTGTTCAATTACCCGATCACCCGATTCCGCAGTTTCGCAATTCTCAACCTACTATCCGTTTCTGTATGACTCCAAAATATCGTCGACTTTCGCCGGTGTTAATTTCTCGTGAAAGTCGTAGTTCACCTGCATGGCCGGCGCCCAACTGCAGGCGCCGATACATTCGACCTCTTCAAAGGAAAACATCCCGTCCGCCGTCGTGCCCTTGTGGGGGATGCCGAGCCGCCGCTTGACGTGGGCGCTGATCTCGTCCGACCCGCGCAGCATGCAGCAGATGTTGCGGCACACCTGCACGTTGTACTTGCCGCGCGGCTTGGTGGTCAGCATCGAGTAGTAGCTGATCACGTTGCGGACCTCAAGCTCGGTCAAATCAACCTTTTGCGCAATGTATGAGATCGCCTCGTCGGACAAGAACCCGAGCTCATCTTGCGTGTAAAGCAACATCGGGACGAGGAAAGAGCGCTGCGTCGGATACTCGCGCATCTTTTCCGTGAAGAACCGATCGAGTTGTTCCGAAACGACCATTCTCGAGTCGTCCCTACGGGACTCAGTCATTTTCTTTTTCGCTTACCCAGGGCTTCCGCCATGGGCTAACGAATGCCGCCCGCTTCGCGGGCTGACTGCTCAGCGGTCCACGTCGCCCAAAACAATATCAATGCTTCCAATTGCCGCCACCACGTCAGCAATCAGCCGCCCTTCGCACATTTTCGGCAGCGTCTGCAAATTCGCGAACGAGGGCGCGCGCACGTGCACGCGGTAGGGCTTGGCCGTGCCATCGCTGACGATGTAGAAGCCCAGTTCGCCGCGCGGCGATTCCGTCGCCATGTACACCTCGCCCGGCGGAACGGTGAAGCCCTCGGTGATGATCTTGAAGTGATAGATCAGGGCTTCCATCTGCGTTTTCATCTTTTCGCGATCGGGCAGCACGATCTTCGGTGCGTCTGCCTTGATCGGCCCTTCGGGCACACCGGCGAGACATTGCTGAATAATCTTGGTGGACTCGCGCATCTCCTGCACGCGGCATATGTAGCGCGCGAACACATCGCCGACAGTCGACACCGGCACTTTGAACTGGAATTTCTCGTATCCGGAATAAGGCGCGTCGCGGCGCAGGTCAATGTCCACGCCACTGGCGCGCAAGGTGGGGCCGCTGGCGCCGAGCGCGATGGCGTCCTCGGCGGTCATGTGCGCGATGCCCTTGGTGCGCCGCACCCAGATGGGATTGGCGGTCAGCAGATCCTCGTATTCGTCAACCTTGGCAGGGAACCGGTCGGCGAAAGTCTTTACGCGCTCGAAGAACCCGAGCGGTGGCTCCATGCTGAGCCCGCCCACGCGGAAGTAGGAATCGAACATGCGCTGGCCGGCGAGCGCTTCGTACAGCCGCAGGATGTCCTCGCGTTCGCGGAAGCAGTACAGCATCATGGAGAGCGCGCCGATGTCCATGGCGTGCGTGCCCAGCCACACCAGGTGCGAGTTCAGGCGCGTGAGCTCGTTCATGAGCACGCGCATCCATTGCGCCCGCGGCGGCGCCTCGATGCCCAGCAGCTTTTCCACCGCCAGAACGAACCCGAGTTCGTTGCTGAACGGCGCCAGGTAATCCATGCGGTCGGCCAACGGCACGCACTGCTGGTAGAACTTGGCTTCGTAAGTCTTTTCAATGCCCGTGTGCAGGTATCCGATATCGGGCATCATGCGGACCACGCTCTCGCCGTCGATCTCCAGGATCAGGCGCAGCACGCCGTGCGTCGAGGGATGCTGCGGACCCATGTTGAGGATCATGGTCCGATCGCCGGTTTCTTCCAGCGAGGCGATATGGGGAAGGTGTCCCATCAGCGGTAGCCCTCGACGGGATAATCCTTCCGCAGCGGATGGCCTTCCCATTGCTCCGGCATCATGATGCGGCGCAGGTAAGGATGCCCTTCGAAGCGGATGCCGAACAGGTCAAAGACTTCACGCTCGAAGAAGTTGGCCGCCGGCCACACGGAAGTAATCGACTCTAAGGTGGGATCGTCGCCGCCCAGCCTCACCTTCAGCCGCACGCGCGCGATCCGCGGCATGGAGAAAAGGTGATACACGACTTCGAAGCGCGGCTGCGACGGATACCAGTCCACGCAGGTCAGGTCGGAGAGAAAATTGAATTTCAACTCGGGATCGTCGCGCAGGATGGCGCACGCCTCGCGGATGGCGGTGCGCGCGATGTACACGCCGAGCTCGCCACGATCGAACTTGGCGCCTTCCACCGCGTCGGCACGCCACGCCAGCAGGCGCGCCAGCTCGGGGCGGTCTTTCAGTTGCTCCACGTCGGTGATGGCGGCCGCCAGCGGCATGACTCAGGACTTGCTCTCTTCCATGGGTACGGCAAACACCGGTGTCGAGCCGGGAGGGTCCGCCGGCCCGGCCGTTATCGACGGGTTCGCGGAGGCGCCGGCGCGGATGAGCGGCGTGCCCGACCAGTCCAGCACGCCTTTGTTCCACACGTACAACAGGCCCACCAGCACGATTCCGATGTACACCAGCATCTCCCAGAAGCCGAACATCTTCAGTTCCCTGAGCAGCACGGCCCAGGGATACAGGAACACCGCTTCCACGTCGAACAGGATGAACAGCATGGCCACGAGATAGAATTTGACGGAAAAACGCTCGCGTGCGTCGCCCACCGGGGTCATGCCGCACTCGTAGGGCGACATCTTGGCCCGGCTGTAACGATGCTTGCCGATCAAGGCGGAGAGAATCACCATCCCGCCCGCAAGCGCCAGGGCGATTCCCACCTGAAAGAGAAGCGGTAAGTAGCGGGCAAAGTAGTTGTCCGGCATAGGGGAGCTGTATATAATTCGCGCCCAAGCACTGGGCAAACAACCGACTATAGTTTTCGTCCTGTGCAGTGTCAAGCACGGTGGGAGCGGCGTCTGAAGCGGGATTGCGACTCTCGTGAGCAGCAAAAAACCGCTTCCATTCTGCGCCGAAGCGCGACAGGACAGCGGCAGATCAGCTTCGCTGATCTCCTCGGGTGGTTTTGTGATTTTCGGTTTCAACACCGACGTGAAATACGCCGACACCGTGTACCACGTCCAGAGCGAAGCACGTCTCCACGAGCTGCGGCTCCAGACGCTGGTCTTCGTCAAAGGGCGCTGCATCGGCAAGCACCAGACCTCCTACGCCGAAAGAACCAGGGAGCCGGGTTTTTCCGAAGAGCACATGCACGAGATGCTCCGGGACCAACACAAGCGTTTCGTCACCGCTGTGCGCGAAGGCCGGATCGGGGACGAACTCGCCGAGGCCAACGAATTCAAAGTTGTTGCCCCCACTGTCGTCGAGCCTGCGGCTCCAGTCGTCGATGTGGCGACTATCGCAGTCGAGCTTGCCGTGCCGGCGCCGCCCGAGATTCCTGAGTCAGCTCCCGACATCGCTGCCGCCACGACGCCACCCCCCGCCGCTCTGGAGGCGGTTGCCGATCCTGTGGATACCGCGCTGGTTACGGTTGCGCTCGACGATCTCGCCGCGCAATTCGCCGCCGCGGTCGCCGCCAAGCCCTTGGACCCCGGACTGATCCTGACTCCCGCCGGCAAACTAATCGGCAAGGGGCTGTCGCTGGAGTGTTTGCCACCCGCGACCGGGTCCGGCGGCAATGAGGTTATGATCGGCGTGCAGGTTGCCGATGAAAACGGCCCTGCCGGTGGCGCCCAGGTCAGTTGCCGCATCACCTCCGGCCGGGGCCCCGCGACTTACGTTTACGCCACCAGCAGCCTCGCCGGGGTTGCCGAGGTTGCCGTGAGCCTCAAGGAGGTCGACCTGACTGCCGCGGCGCTGCTCATCCAGGCCAGCCACCGCGGCAAATCGGCCAGCCGCAAATACTCTTTGCGGAGACAATCGTAAGTACATCGTCGCAGGGCCTCCGCCGGTTTGGTATGCTTTTTCCGAATCCCGACTTATGCGCATCGTGATCAATGGCGACGAACGGGAAGTTGAAGCCGGCGATCCCACCCTCGCCGCGCTGGTGGAGCAACTCGGCATCAAGTCCGACCGGGTGGCGGTCGAGCTGAACCGCGAGATCGTCGCCCGCGAACGCTGGCTGGGCACCCGCCTCAGGGAAGGCGATCGTCTGGAAATCGTGCACTTCGTCGGCGGCGGGCGCTTTTCGTTCTGACCCACCTTGCCCCGATTTCTCAGCGCCCTCTGTCTTCTGCGGTTGCGTCTTCGCGGCGCGTTTCACCTTGACATCCGACATTAGAGGCCTAGAATGTTTTAAACATTCTAGGGTCTGAATGTTTTTTGCTGGCGAGCCATGGAGCAGAGCTTCACCTCCAATCAGGTCATGGCGCTGACCGGCATCACCGCGCGCCGGCTCCAGTGGTGGGACGAGCGCGGGCTCGTTGTGCCGCTGAAGCAGGGGCATCGCCGCCTGTACTCGCTGGACGACGTCGCGGAAGTCGCGGTCATCTGCGATCTGCGGCGCCGCGGCTTCTCGCTGCAGCGCGTGCGCTTGGTGATCCGCTTCCTGCAGAAGGAATTCAGCAAGCGCCTGGTGGAAACCGTCACCGGCGGCTCCGATTACCACCTGCTGACCGACGGCAAACGCCTGTTCCTGGAAACTTCGCCCCAGCAGGTGATTGACATCCTGAAAAACTCACGCCAACCGATGTTCACCATTTGCCTGAGCGACACGGTGCGGCAGGTCCGCGCCGAGCTGCATTCCGACGCCGCGCGAAAACCGCGCCCGTCGGGCACGCACTCACGTGCGAAAAAGACCGTCCTTTCCGGCGCGCGCCGGTTGCGCGCCGGGCGCGTTTCATAGACGAGCACGCGATCCTTCGGGAGGTAGCAGATGGTCGCTGAGATTGACGTCCTGAACGAGTGGATCCCCGAACAGATGGGTCCCGGCGCCATGTTCGTGCTGGAAAACGCCGGCGAAGTGGGCGAAGCTGACGATCCTTACTGGGCCGTGCTGGCCTGCCCCGACTGCGGAACCCTGGGGCTGATCACGCGGCGGCAGATCGCCGGCCTCATCCCCGTGATTTGCGGTTCCGACAAGTGCTCGGCGCAGTTCTTCCTGAGCGAGGGTCAGGTGCTGGTGCGCCCGCCGAGCTAGGCTGAGTCTTGCTGACCGGTCAACTGGCCACCGACCACTGATCCCCCGACCACTGCCTCACTTCACCGCTGCTGCCGCGCGCCCCACGTATTCCTTCACATAACTGTCGAAAAACGCCGCCAGCTTCTCGGTGACGGGTCCGGGGGCCTGCTTCATGGCGCGTTTCTCGATGTAGCTGATCGGCTGAACGTGCCGTGTGGTCGAGGTAATGAAGACCTCGTCGGCGTAGTAAAGGTCCTCCAGCCTAAGCGTCCGCTCCGAGATCGACACGCCGCTGCGGGCTGATTCCTCAAACAGGATCTGCCGGCTCACGCCCGCCAGACAGCCGGAACTTAACGGCGGTGTGGCGACGTCGCCTCCGCGAATGCAGAAAATGTTCGCTGCCGTGCACTCGGAGACCTCGCCGCGCTCGTTCAGCAGCAGCGCGTCATCGAAGCCGCGGCGGTGCGCTTGTTCCACCATCCACGCGTTGTTCAGCCACGAAGTTACCTTGGTCCCGGTGAGCGGGTGCGCGGCGTGGCGGCCGTGTTCCTGCACCGAGAGCGTGGTCGGACCAACGCGCTCGGGCACGTCCACGGCGTACATAATCAGGTCCACCTCCGGGAAGGCCTCGTCGCTCTTCCAGATTCCGATGGTATTCAGGATGAAATAAATGCGGACGCACGCGCTCACCGCCCGGTTCGCCTGCAGCATGGCCAGCATGGCGTCGCGTACCGTAGCGAGAGGGGTCTTGAGTGGAAGCTGGATGCGCTCGGCATCGCGCGCCAGGCGGTCGTAATGGCGTTCCAGCGCAAAGGGGACGCCATCGTACACCCGCACCGTGCTGAAGATCCCCCAGCCGTTGATCAGGCCCGCCTGTCCCGGCGACAGCCGCACCTCTTCCACGGGAACGACACGGTCATTGTGATAGACGAATCTATGCATGAGACCTCCGCCAGTTGGGTTGGACGATGGAGTCTTTATTCTAAACGGAACTGCAGGCCGGAAGCGCGAGGTTTCTTGCGCATTCTGACTTGTCTTGAGACACCGCCTTAGCCCTGCCGACCGGTGAGGCGCGCCAACGACTGCCTGGTGTTGCGAAGAAACGTTTTGAGTACCTTCTTTTGCCGCTGTGATTCATAAAGCGCCGGATGAACCAGGGCAAGCACCTCATTAGTCTTGGCGGGCAGCGCGAAGCGGGAAGCGGCGGGATCGGCGACGTACAGGACGGTGTTTTGCCGGTACCAGAACTCCACGCGGTCGTCATTCCAAACACTTGCCCGAATGAAGTCGTACGCCGAATAGCCCTGGGCTCGAAACAGCGCTTGCCAGTACGCCGGCCACTGCTCGTTGATGTGGTGCGTGCCGCCCTGTCCTGGGATCGCGGCGGAGAACAGAACAACATCGGAAAACCCGGCGAGACTGCCGATCAGAGTTTGCGCGCTATCGGCCGGCAGATGTTCGCCAACTTCGCAGCAGATTGCCAGGTCAAATCGGCGTGAGGGCTGCAGGGGACGGGTCAAGTCGGCGACCGCGAACTGTTCCTGCGGGATGCACAACTGGTTGGACTGCGAGCCATCGTAGCCCTGAGAGTTGTGTACGCCCAGCTCCTCCGCCGCGCGCAGCCAAGTGCCGGTGCCGCAGCCCACGTCAACCACGCTGCGCGGTTTGACGATCGAGAACACCAGCGGCAGGACCACCGTAGCCGAGCGATACGATCCCTCGTTCTTGGCGGCGTAGAAACGCTCGTTGTAAGGACGCGCTCCCCGGGAGACTCCTTTGTTTGTCGCCATGGTGCGACTGAGATGATACCTGCTTGCCTTGGGTCCGGCGAACGGAGCATCGTGATAGCATCTGTTTGGCTTGGATATGCCCGGGTGGCGAAACTGGCAGACGCACGGGACTTAAAATCCCGAGCTCCGAAAGGGGCGTGCCGGTTCAATTCCGGCCCCGGGCACCAGCAGATCCTTCGACTCGCTGCGCTCGCTCAGGATTTCGGCTGCGGGCTCGCGCTTCTCCTTCGCTCCGCTCAGGTTCGCTCACACCAGCAAGGCGCCTCAACTTAAGGTTCCGAGCTCCGAAAGGGGCGTGCCGGTTCGATTCCGGCCCCGGGCACCACTTGTTGTGCGTGGGCCGGCTACTTTCAGCGGCCCGATATGACCCTTTCCCAATATTGGGTAAGTTCGGCGGCATCGCCCTGCTGTTGCCAAGTTGTTGAAAGTTAAGCCTTAGCCTTCAGCGAAGTCGTGTGCCCTTCGCTTCGGCATTGCCTAAGTCATTGATTCTAAATAGACAATCTCTATTCGAATGCAAAATCGCGCAGCCACGCATTTTTTACTTGTCCTGCCGAGTAAAGACCCTTAGAATCCTTCCCTTTGGCGAGGCTTCACGGACGCGCTAGTACGGTCAGGGAGTGGGGCGACCTGGTGCGTAGCGAGTGAATCCTTCTCGCGCTTTTGGGAATCCAATCTAGTGGCCCTTAAAACTTTAGGAGATGTCCTATCTTCTTGAGGTAGGTCTGAACTCATCATGGCGAAGCGACGTGGAAATCCGAACTGGGGCAAGCCCGAGCCGATCGGCCCGGTGACCCCAACCATTACCGAGTTCGAGCAGGTGGTGCGCGAGTTCAAGCTCTCGCCCGACCAGTACTTGCGGTCCACGCGGCTGCGCGAATGGGCGCGCCGCAACAAGAACTCCAAGTACATTCCGGAACCCCTCCTGGAAGCCTGGGGTTTCGAAATCGAGTCCACTCTGTAATCGAACGCCTCCCAGCCATCTGGGGTCGCCGCGAGGCGGCCCCTTCCCATTTGGTGCGAGTGACCCAAACCGATCCACGGAGGCGCCCTCAGGTTTGACCTGCTCCATCCCGCGTGAGATATTGGACAGCCGAAATCCGCGTGCGGACGGGCCATCCGTTCATGCCCTGGAGAGAGGCAAAGGAGCCGAGATGGTTCGCATCATTCCCCGCGAAACCAAATTCTTCGAACTGTTCCAAGACATGGCGCGCAACGTCACCGACGGCGCCTGCCTGCTGCGGGGGATTCTTCAGAATTTCGAGAATGTCGAAGTGCAGGTGCAGAAGATCAAGGACATCGAGCATCGCGGCGACGACATGACGCACGCCATCATGACCAAGCTCAACCAGACCTTTATCACCCCCTTCGACCGCGAGGACATTCACCGGCTCGCCTCCTCGCTGGACGACGTGCTCGACTTCGTCAATGCCGCCGGGCAACGGCTCGTGCTCTACAAGATCAGCCGCATTCCAGGTCCCGCCGCCGAACTGGCCGAATTGGTCGTCCGCCAGGCCGAGGAACTCGAAAAGGCGGTTTCGCTGCTGGAAAAGACCAAGCACGTGCTGGAACACTGCGTCGAGATCAACCGCCTGGAAGACGAGGCCGACCGCGTCTGCCGCCAGGCCATTGCCGACTTGTTCGAAAACGAAAAGGATCCGATTGCCCTGATCAAAATGAAAGAGCTGTTCGAGGTACTCGAGATGGCTACCGACAAGGCCGAGGACGCCGCCAATGTCCTGGAAGCGGTGGTCCTGAAGAGCGCCTGATCCGCTTCAACCCCCTGGCACGAGGAACGCAAGGCTGGTGAACTCTTCATTCCTACTGGTCGGTGTAACGGTCCTGTTCGCGCTCGTCTTTGATTTTCTCAATGGCTTCCACGACGCCGCCAACAGCATCGCCACCGTGGTTTCCACGCGTGTGCTTTCCCCCAAGCTGGCGGTTGCCTGGGCGGCGTTCTTCAATTTCTTCGCCGCCTTTCTGCTCGGCACCGCTGTGGCGCACACCATCGGCAAGGGCATGATTCGCCTCGATGTTGTGACCCAGTACGTTGTGCTCGCCGGACTGATGGGCGCAATCGTGTGGGACCTGCTCACCTGGTTGTGGGGCCTGCCGACCTCGTCCTCGCACGCCCTGATCGGCGGTTACGGCGGAGCCGCCGTCACCCGCGCCTGGATCCTATCCGGCAACTTGCACAGCGCCTGGGGGGTCATTATTCCCGGCGGCTGGACCAAGACCCTGACCTTCATCGTCGTGGCCCCGCTGATGGGACTCGTGCTCGGCTTCGGTTTCATGGTCGCGGTTTCCTGGCTGTTCTACAGAAAATCGCCGCAACAGGTGGATGGTTGGTTCCGCAAACTGCAATTGCTGTCGGCCGCCGCCTACAGCCTGGGCCACGGCGGCAACGACGCGCAGAAGACCATGGGCATCGTTGCCGGCGCGCTTTACACCGCCGGCTATATGAGCCCGGCGGACCTGGCAGGGAACTGGGGCAAATTCCATTGGCCCATTATCCTGGCTGCGCATGCCGCCATTGCTACCGGAACCTACCTCGGCGGATGGCGCATCGTGCACACCATGGGCACGAAAATCACCAAGCTGAAGCCGGTAGGCGGCTTCTGTGCCGAGGCGGCCGGCGCCATTACCCTGTTCGGTACCGCCCTGGCCGGCATCCCGGTCAGCACTACCCACACCATCACCGGCGCGATTGTCGGCGTCGGCTCCACGAACCGCCTCTCGGCCGTCCGCTGGGGCGTCGCCCGGCGCATCGTGTGGGCTTGGGTACTCACCATCCCGGCTTCGGCCACCGTCGCCGCCTTGACTTTCTGGATCATCCGCCTGTTCCATCCCGCGGCCTGAAACATTGGGTAATCTCGCAATTTGCTGGAAACCAATCTCATGAATGTCTTCGGAAGGGCATGGCTTCAGCCGTGCCGCCCAGAGCCGCGGATGATGCGGGCTTTAGTCCCTGAGGGAGTCCGCACGTAACTGAAATGGGTCTTCTGGTTTGGTAATTGAGCGTGCCTCGGTTCACGCTACGGTCGGACCAATTACCAAATTACGATATTACCCAATTACCAAATACCCCACTCGCCCGTGTAGAATTTCATTGACCATGACCTCAACGTCTGCATTTACCGACGTCCCCACCGCCATCGAGGAAATTCGCGCCGGGCGCATGATTGTCGTGGTGGACGACGAAGACCGCGAGAATGAAGGCGACCTCACGATGGCCGCCGAGAAGATCTCGCCCGAGGCGATCAACTTCATGGCCAAGTACGGACGCGGTCTCATATGCCTGGCGCTCACCGAGGAGCGCCTGGAGCATCTGCGGATTGGCCCCATGACGGCGGAAAACACTTCGCAGTTCGGCACCGCTTTCTGCGAGGCGATTGACGCGCGCGACGGTGTCACCACCGGCATCTCCGCCTACGACCGCGCCTGCACCATCCGCGTCGCAATCGATCCCGCAACGCGTCCCAGCGACCTGGCGCGCCCGGGACACATTTTTCCGCTGCGGGCGCGCCGGGGCGGCGTACTGGTCCGCGCCGGGCAGACGGAGGCTTCGGTGGATCTGGCGCGTCTCGCCGGCCTGGTTCCCGCCGGCGTCATCTGCGAAATCATGAATGAAGACGGAACGATGTCGCGCGTTCCAGACCTGGTGCAGTTTTGCCACCAGCACGGTCTCAAGATGCTCACCGTCGCCGAACTCATCCGCTATCGCATGGCGCACGAACGCTACATCCAGCGCGTGGGCGAGGCCCTGGTCCCGACCCGCCTCGGCGAGTTCCGCATGATTGCCTACGAGAGCGCGCTGGAGGGCGGCGAGTCGCACATCGCTTTGCTGCGCGGTGACGTCGAACATGCGACCGAGCCGGTGCTCGTGCGCATGCATTCCCACTGCCTGCTGGGCGACGTCTTCGGCGCCACCTGGTGCGGATGCCACAACGTCATTGAGGGCTCCATGGCGCGCATCGCCTCGGCCGGCGCTGGCGCGCTCATCTATCTCCATCACGGTTCCAAGGGCTTCACCAAGGAAAAGCTGGGCGACAAGCCGATCCTCACTTTCCATCGCGAGCATCGCCTGCCTGCATTGCCCGAAAGCGAGCGCAAAACGCAACGCGAGATCGGCATCGGCGCGCAGATCTTGTCCGACCTGAACCTGCGGCGCATCCGCCTGCTCACCAACCACCCGCGCAAAGTCGTGGCGCTGGAAGGATTCGGCATCGAGATTGTCGAGCAGGTGCCGATCCCCGCGCCCAAGGCATTCACCACGCGTTAATCGAAAGGGCCATGCGTTTCCCGATAACCGATAACCGCCAACCGCCGCTGACGTTTCCTGCTATCATCACGCCGACGACTGTAGCTTCCTCGAATTCACGCTTTCGACGTTGGGCTGCGCTGTTCCTGCTGCTGCTCTCCGCTGCCGTCTACCTGGGCACCGCCTCGCGCCCCGCGCTGCTCGACGACGCCGACGCCTCCCACGCGCTGGTCTCGCGCGAGATGCTGCAGCGCGGCGATTACGTCGTCATGTTCCTCAACGGCGTGCGCTACCTGCAGAAAGCCCCCATCCACTACTGGTTGGTGGCGCTCGATTACAAGATTTTCGGTCCGACTGAGTTCGCCGTGCGCTTGCCGGTTGCACTGGCGATGATCGGTCTCACGCTGATGGCCTTCGCGTTCGCCCGCCACTTCTTCTCCGACCGCGCTGGTCTGTACGCCGGGCTCGCCACCGCCACCAGCCTCGGGATGTTCATGTTCACCCGCATCATGATCCCCGAGGCCATCTACGCCCTCGAGTTCACCGCCATCTTCTATTTGTTCCTGCGTGCCTGGACCCACGACACCGGCCGGCTGCCGCCGCATTTCTACTACTGGGGCGTTGCCGTGCTTACCGCCTGCGCCGTGCTCACGCGGGGTCTGATCGGCGTGCTTTTTCCCGTCGGCACGATCGTCGCGTTCATCATCCTGACCCGCGGTTGGAGCCGCTGGCGCGAACTGCACCTGCTTTCCAGCATGCTGATCTTTCTTGCCGTCGCCGTGCCCTGGCATGTGATCGCGGAATGGCGCGCGCCCGGATTCCTCTGGTCCTACTTCATCAACGAGCACTTCAAACGCGCCCTCGGCACGCGCTGGCCGCCTGACTACGACGCCACTCCGCTTCCCATCTGGTGGGCGGCGCATCTGGCGTGGTTTTTCCCTTGGAGCCTGTTTCTGCCGCTCGCCATCAAACGGTTCCCACCGCCTCGCACCTGGTGGAAGCACAGAAGCACCGCTGCGGTGGACGCCCGCCTGCTGCTGTTCGTCTGGTTCGGCGTCGTCTTTGCCTTCTTTTCGCTCGTCGTCGGATCGCGCATGGAGTATTACGCCTTCGGCGGCTGGCCCGCGATCACCATTCTGCTCGGCCTCGGCATCGCGCGCGCCGAAGAGCAACGCGACCCATGGCTACCTCGCCTGCAGGCCGTGCTCGCATTCCTCGGCGTGGCGCTGGGCGCTGTTTTGACCTGGGCGGTTTGGCAGGCCTCGCGAATTCGCGCCACCGGCGACATCTCCACCCTGCTGAAGACCCATCCCAACGACTTCTACCGCCTTAGCATGGGACACCTGTTCGATCTCACGCCCCAGGCTTTCGCCGACCTGCGCACCCCCGCGCTCATGGCCGCCGCGTGTTTTTCCGTCGGCTTTGTTGCCGTCTGGGTGGTGGGACGTACGCGCCGCGTGCTGACCAGCGCGGTTGTGCTCGGCGTCACCATGGCGGTGTTCATCTTCGCCGCCAACCTGGCGTACGCGGTCTTCGAGCCGCACATGTCATCGCGCCCGCTGGCCGTTGCCATCCTGAAGCATCTCCGCACCGGCGATCAGATTGCCGTGTATGGCGAGTTCGATCCCGCCTCCAGCGTTTCCTTCTACACCCATCGCCAGCTGTTGATTTGGAACGGGCGCTACAACAATCTCGAACTCGGCTCGCATTATCCCGACGCGCCCAGGATCTTCTTCACTGACCAGACTTTCCCTGCGATCTGGGGCTCGCCTGTGCGCGTTTTCTTGGTTGTGCCGCAGGAGCAGCGCGAGGCCGCCGCTCAGCGCCTAGACAAGAATCACACCTGGCTGTTGAGGGAGAGCGGCGGCAAAGCCGTGTACGTCAACCACTCCCTCACGCCCGGGCAACCGTCGCTGGCGCAGTCGCAAGTCGCCGTAACACACGCACCAGGCCGACACTGAAGACGTTTCATCTTTTTTGTAGCCGATGTCATCCCGAGCTAGGGAGGGCTCCCGCGCGTTGTTTCCAGCGCGGGCATCCCGAGTCGAGGGATCTCTGTGTTTCCTCTCTCGGCTGCACCAATTCTGACACTGCTCTCGGCAACTCTCCGCAGCCACGAACCACCAGCTATTAACCACCAGTTGCCAACTCGACAATTTCCTCGACGCTTCCGCTCCGCATGCTTCCATACGCCGCATCCAGGATGACCTGATTCTTGAGCCCCTCTTCGCCGGGCACCGGAAACGCCGCACGCGCTTCCACCGCGTCGGCGAACGCTTCCACTTGCCGCGCGTATGCCAAATGATTGGAAACCTGCTCCGTCTCCATGCCGTCCGCCCGCTGCCGTTCGATCATGACCGGCTTTTCCACGCTGAACGCATCTTCCGCCCGCAGCACACCGCCTTCGCCGACGATCTCCAGTGGCGTGCGATATTGCGTGCGCGCCGACACCAGGACCACGCCGATCCCGCATCGCCGGAATTGCAGCGACACCGCCGCCGCCGATTCAACCGTGCCCGGGGTTTTGCCCGCGAGTCCGCAAGCCGATACGCTTGCGACCTCGTCATTCAGAATGAATCGCAGCGCGTCAACGCAGTGCACGCCGACGTCGGCAATTGGTCCTCCGCCCGCAATGGCGGCATCGTGGATCCATCGGCGCGGGTGTGACCCGGCGGAGTAGGAAAATTCCGAGCGCGCGAAGACCACGCGGCCAATCTCGCCCGCCATAACCCGTTCTCGCAGCCGCCGCACGCTTTCCGCGAAACGAAAAATCTGCGCCACGCCGAACGGCAGGTGCCTGCTCCGCGCCGCTTCCACCATCTGTCGCGCTTCGGCGGCATTCATCGCCATCGGCTTTTCCACCAGCACCGGCTTGCCGCACTCCAGCGCCACCAGCACATCGCGCAGGTGGCAATTGTTGGGTGTCGCCACAAATACCGCGTCCACTTCCGGGCTGCGGCACAACTTCTCCGCTGACGTGAAGGCGTGCGCGATGCCGTACTCGCGCGCCGACGCCGTCGCCTTGTCCGCGTCGCGCCGCGAGAGCGCCGTCACGCGCGCATTCCGCGCCAGGCGGAAGCCGGGCATCAGCCGCTTCACGGCGTGCAGCCCGAATCCGACGATGCCGAAACGAACCATGCGCCCCATTTCACCACAGTTGCGCGGTTACCGTACTTATCGCTCCCGGGGTTGGCGGGACAGGGTGGAGGTCTCATCACTCGCGCCGGTGACCCACATCACCGTAATACGTGTTGAGCGGGGCGATCATAGGAATGGTGGCGAGTCCTGAGTTTTCCCGCGCATCGTGGAACTCATGACTCGCGAGTCGAGGTGTCCCATGCCGATTCTCTTCATGGCTCTGATCGCGCTCGCCGTTTTCTTCATCATGGGAGCCATGGTCTTCTACGCCGCTTACGCCGAGTCATACACGCCTCACAAGGACGACACTGCCCCGCACGACGCGTCCAAGAGCATGCCGCACCGCGCCTAGCGGGGGAGAGCCACATCGGGACCCGGGCACATCACGCCGGCATGTGAGCGGCCGCACAGCCTGATGTATTGACAGATTTTCCCGCCTGCGTATACTTGTGTTTCTATGTTCGACGTTGCCCACAACACCACCATGGCCATGTGCACCATCATCATGTGCATGCGTCGTGGTCTGTGGGTTGCGCGGACAAGCGGCCAAAGCTGAAACAGTAGCCGCCGAAGGTTCAACGACCCACGGTCCACCCGGACCGCGGGTCGTTTTCTTTTGCGCCGAAAACATTCGAGGAGAGTAGACGATGAGCAACAACGGCAACCCTCAGAAACATTTCGCCACGTTGGCCGTGCACGGCGGGCAATCGCCCGATCCCGCTACCAAGGCGCGCGCCGTCCCCATTTACCAGACCACGTCGTACACCTTCGACGACGCCGACCACGCCGCCCGCCTCTTCGCGCTCCAGGAATTCGGCAACATCTACACCCGCATCATGAACCCGACCACCGACGTCTTCGAGAAGCGCATTGCCGCTCTCGAAGGCGGCCTCGGCGGGCTGGCGCTCGCCTCCGGGCAGGCGGCGGAAACGCTCAGCATCATCACGCTGGCCGGCGCCGGCGACGAAATCGTCTCCACCACCTCGCTTTATGGCGGCACTTACAACCTATTCCACTACACGCTGCCGAAGCTGGGAATCAAAGTCCGCTTTGTAGACGCCGAAGATTTGGACAGCCTGCGCGCCGCGATCAACTCGCGCTCCAAAGCGGTGTACACGGAGAGCGTCGGAAATCCCAAGCTCGATATCCCCGACCTCGAAGCTCTGGCGGCCATCGCGCAGCAGCACGGGCTGCCGTTTATCGTCGATAACACCACTCCCTCGCCCGCGCTCTGCCGCCCGATTGAGTGGGGCGCCGACATCGTCATCAACTCGGCGACCAAGTACATCGGCGGGCACGGCACCTCCATCGGCGGCATCATCGTGGACAGCGGCAAGTTCGACTGGAAGGCCTCCGGCCGCTTCCCCGATTTCGTCGCCCCCGACCCGTCGTACCACGGCGTCAGCTACACCGAGGCTTTCGGCCCGGCGGCCTTCATCATCAAAGCGCGCGTGCAGGGCCTGCGCGACACCGGCGCCTGCCTTTCGCCGTTCAACTCGTTCCTCCTTTTGCAGGGCACGGAAACGCTGCCCCTGCGCATGCAGCGCCATTCGGAAAACGCCCTCGAGGTCGCGCGCTTCCTGCAAACCCACCCCGAGGTCGAGTGGGTCAACTATCCCGGCCTGCCGGCAAGCAAATACCACGAACGCGCGAAAAAATATTTGCCCAACGGCGCCGGTTCCCTCGTCACCTTCGGAATTCGCGGCGGTTACCAGGCCGGGCGCGCGCTCATCAACGCGCTCCAACTTTTCAGCCTGCTCGCCAATATCGGCGACGCCAAGTCGCTCGTCATTCACCCGGCGTCCACCACCCACCAGCAACTGAGTGAGGAGGAGCAGCGCTCGACCGGGGTGACGCCGGAGCTGGTACGGCTCTCGGTCGGCATCGAAGACGTGCGCGACATTATCGCCGACCTCAATCAGGCCCTGGGGAAGGCAAGCGCTGAATCGGCTACGCCGGCGCGTCCCACGCGTGTTCCGGCGCCGGCTGCGGGAGACTAGTCATGGCACGGATCGAACCCACTGCGGAATCCAACTGTACCCTCGACGGCGCCTTTCGCCTTGACGCCGGCGGCGACCTGCCCTCGCCCGAGGTGCGCTATGCGGTGTACGGCGAACTGAACCAGCGCCGCGACAACGCCATCCTCGTCTGTCACGCGCTCTCCGGTTCGGCGCGCGTAGCCGACTGGTGGCCGGAACTCTTCCCGGGCGTTTTTGACACCTCGCGCTTCTGCGTGATCGGCGCCAATCTCGTCGGTTCCTGCTACGGCTCCACCGGACCATCCTCACTCAACCCAGTGACCGGCGTCACCTACGGTCCGGACTTCCCTCTGGTCTCCATCCGCGACATGGTGCGGGCGCAGGCGCGCGTGCTCGACCAACTGGGCATCGAGCGCCTTCACACCGTTGTCGGCGGCTCCATTGGCGGCATGCAGGCGCTGCAGTGGGCGATTGATTTTCCGCAGCGCGTCGAGCGCGCCATCGCCATCGGCGCCGCGCCCCTTTCCGCGATGGGGCTGGCCTTGAACCACCTCCAGCGCCTCGCCATCCAACTCGATCCCGCGTTTCGCGGCGGACGCTACGCACCCGGCGAGGGCCCCGAGGCCGGGCTCGCGCTCGCGCGCGGCATTGCCATGCTCTCCTACAAGTCGGCGGAGCTGTTTTCGCAACGCTTCGCGCGACGGCCGAACCGCAACGGCGAAGATCCCTACCGCACCTACGCCGATCGCTTCGACGTCGCCGGATACCTCGATCACCAGGGCGAAAAGTTCATCGCCCGCTTCGACGCCAATTCCTACATCGTGCTGTCGAAAGCGATGGACACCTTCGATCTGGCCCGCGGCTACGACTCGGAGCGCGACGCCCTGCGCCGCATCCGCGCCCGCGTGCTGCTGGTCGGCATCTCTTCCGACTGGCTGTTTCCTCCGGAGGACGTCCGCGATCTGGCGCAGCGCATCCGCGCTGCCGGGCACGCCTGCGACTACGCCGAGCTGAAGTCGTCGCACGGGCACGACGGTTTTCTGGCCGACATGGATCAGCTCGCCCCGTTCATCACCGCCGCGCTCTGGCGCCCCGTGGGAACCCCGGTGCCGATCGCCCGGCCGCAGGTGGTGCGGGCGGCCAATCTCTAGGAGGAGGCCATGGGACAAATCCAGGTTGCCGAGCAGACCGTCCGCTGGCCGAAAGATGCGCTCGCGCCGCATCTCCGGCGAGGTCCTGAACTGATCGGCGGCTCGGTGCTCCGCGGCGGACGTGCGCCTGCTCACATCGACCAGTGAGCCACATCACCGCCGCTGGTACAGCCACCCGCTACCTTCATAGACGTGGTGCACCGTCCGGGAGATCCGGGAGCGGCGGCGCCCAGGAAATCTCATCGGGAGAAATCAACGATGGCTTATGTAATCACCGATACCTGTTTGAAGGACGTCCTTTGTGCCGACGCCTGCCCCACCGACTGTATTCATCCGAAGAAAGACGAGCCGGAATTCGAGACCGCCACCCAGATGTACGTGGATCCCGAAGGATGCATTGATTGTGGCGCCTGTGTCGCCGTCTGCCCCTCCAATTCCATGTTCCCGGCTGACGAAGTGCCCGAGGACAAGAAAGATTTCGTCGAGAAGAACGCCAAGTTCTACGCGAACTAGTCCGGCGTTCTACGCCAACCGGCCCGGGTTCTCCGGGCCTTTTTTGTTGCATGTCGATAACCTGCGATCACGCCGACCGCTTGTGCCGTTCCGCAAAGCTGTATACCACCTTCTCGCCCGTATCCGCCGTCGGGCCATAAACGGACGGCACCAACTCTCCGACCAGCCTGAGGTAGACCACCAGTTGGCCGCGATGGTGGGAGGAATGAGCGATGCGCCGCGTCATCACCCACGCTCGGGTTCGCGTCACGTCGAAAAACTGCGTGTTCGCGCACCACCATTCGTTGGATTTCGCCCGCAGCATTTCCAGCCGCCGCGTCGCATCCGCCCGGTACTTCTCGATAAATCCTTCTTTGGTCCGCTGCGCCGGATTGGGGTCGCCGGTATCAATTCCCAGCATCACCTTCATCCACCGGCCCTCCGACTGCACCTGGTGCTCAATTTGCTCCAGCACGCTGCGCGATTTCGGATGCGGCCGGTAGTCCATGCTGGCCGCCGGAAATGACGCCCATAACCCCGTAATTTTCAGGATTTCCGTTTCGTACGTATCGAGGAGGAATCCATAGGTTCCCGCCATCTCTCACCTCCAGGAAGCGCGCCATTATAGTTGAGCCCGCGCGTGTACCTGGGCGCGCCCAACTGCGAGCGCCAAGGTACGCCACGCCAGTCCTGTCACTACAGTTCAAGAATGGGTACGATCCTCCCTGAAGCCTGGCGCCCGAAGCCTGGAGCCTGGTTTCAGCCATTCTGCTTGACACGGCCCGCAAAAAACGATAAACCGTTGCGCAATTCTTGCAACTGGGTCTGCGTCTAGCGCTCTTCGGCCCTGCCTTTTCTGACCGCAACCACCGTGGGAGGACATGGTCAGTATGAACACTTCACGTAGAGATTTTCTGAAGGTCTCGACCGTCGGCGGCGTTGCCGCGTCGGTCTTAGGTTTCGATCTGGCTCCGGCTTACGCCGAAGTGCGGGAACTGAAAATCGCCCGCACCACCGAAACCCGCTCCACCTGCCCGTATTGCGCAGTCGGATGCGGCATCATCATTCACACTCTCGGTGATAAGTCCGGCAACGTCAAACCGGCGGTCGTGCACATTGAAGGCGATCCCGACCATCCCATCAATCAAGGCGCGCTATGTCCCAAAGGCGCAACCATCAAGCACACCATCATCAATGACCGCCGCATCACCAATCCCATGTACCGCGCCCCCGGCAGTGATCACTGGGAAGAGAAGTCCTGGGACTTCATGGTGGATCGCATCGCCCGCCTGATGAAGGACACGCGCGACGCGAAATTGCGCGAAGGCAATGCGTTGACCGCGGTCGGCGTCATCGGCGGATGCACCGATAACAACGAGAACAATTATCTGCTTGTCAAAGCGTTCCGCGCGGGCTTGGGCGTCATACCGCTGGAACAACAGGCCCGTATATGACACGGCCCGACGGTGGCCAGTTTGGCCGCCACATTCGGGCGCGGCGCCATGACCAACGGCTGGA
Organism: Terriglobia bacterium; assembly: GCA_020073185.1. NCBI lineage: Bacteria > Pseudomonadati > Acidobacteriota > Terriglobia > Terriglobia bacterium. The sequence goes on along the minus strand of JAIQFT010000030.1, from coordinate 14,904 downwards.
CCGACATCCAGAATGCTGATGTCGTTCTTGCCATGGGCGGCAATCCCGCTGAAAACCATCCTGTCGGCTTCCGCTTCGTCATGGAAGCCAAGCGCAACCGCAACGCCAAGCTGGTTTCGGTGGACCCGCGTTTCAACCGCACTTCGGCGGTCGCCGACCACTTCACCCAGATTCGCGCCGGCAGCGACATCGCCTTCCTCGCCGGCCTCATCAACTATTGCTTCACCCACGACCGCATCCAGCAGGAGTACGTCCGCCTCTATACCAACGCCACGTTCATCGTCCACCCTGGCTACGAGTTCAAGGACGACGTCGGCGTGTTCAGCGGCTGGGATGAAGCCAACAAGAAGTACGACAAGAGCACGTGGAACTACGACATCGGCAAGGATGGCTTCGCCAAGGTCGATCCGACCATGCAGGATCCACGATGCGTCTTCCAGTTGATGAAGAAGCACTACGCCCGTTACACGCCGGAAATGGTTTCCAAGATCTGCGGATGCAGCGCCGAGAGCTTCAACAAGGCAGCCGAGATCATCACCTCCACCTATCCCGCCGATAAAGTGGGCACCATCATGTACGCCCTCGGCTGGACGCACCACAGCTTCTCGGTGCAGTTGATCCACATCGCCGCCATGCTGCAACTGCTGCTCGGCAATATCGGCATGGCCGGCGGCGGCATCAACGCCCTCCGCGGGCACTCCAACATCCAGGGCGGTACCGATTGCGGCATGGCATACCACAACCTGCCCGGATATATCGCCATCCCCAAGCAGGACCACCCGGACATGAAGACCTACCTGGCGGCGGTAACGCCCAAGCCGCTGCGTCCGGCCTCGATGAACTTCTGGAGCCACACCGACACGTTCTACGTCAGCCAGATGAAGGCCTACTACGGCCTGAAGGCGACCCAGGAAAACGAGTTCGGCTACCAGTGGCATCCGCGCCTGCCCTCGGCCGGCGGCCCCGGTCTGTACGAGAATTGGAGTTGGGCGTTCATCTTCGACCATATGTACAACGGCAAGATGGACGGCCTGCTCAACTTTGGCATGAACCCGGTCAACAACGGCCCGCACTCCCGCAAGGTCATCAGCGCCCTCAAGAAGCTGAAGTTCCTGGTGGTGGCGGAAAACTTCGAGACCGAAACCGCTTCCTTCTGGAAGCCGGATATCATCGCCCTCGACGAGGAAAAGACCACCACCAAGGACGTGAAGACCGAGGTCTTCCTCCTGCCCGCCGCCAACTTTGCCGAAAAGGACGGCTCCTTCGTCAATTCCGCCCGCTGGTTCCAGTGGAAGTACAAGGCGCTGGATCCCCCCGGCGACGCGAAGGCCGACCAGGAGATCATTGCCCGCATCTTCCTCCGTGTCCGCGACCTGTATCAGAAGGAAGGTGGCAAGTCGCCCGAGCCAGTTCTCAACGTCAATTGGTGGTACACCAACCCCTTCCAGCCCTCGCTCGACGAGGTTGCCCGCGAGATCAATGGCTGGGCGCTGGCCGACGTCAAGGACCCGAAAGACCCGAAGACCGTCGTGCTCAAGCAGGGCGAGCAGTTGGGAGCGTTTTTGCAAATGCGCGCCGACGGCTCCACCCTCAGCGGCAACTGGCTGTACGTCGGCTTTTATCCGCAATCCGGCAATCTCGGCCAGCGCCGCAACAATGCCGATCCCAGTGGCATGAAGCGCTTCTCCGAGTGGGGCTTCAACTGGCCCGCCAACCGGCGCGTCATGTACAACCGCTGTTCCGCTGACGCGCAGGGCAAGCCTTGGGATCCTAAGCGCCCTGTGATTCGCTGGAACGGCGAGAAGTGGGTCGGCGATGTCCCCGACTATAAGCCCGACAGCCCGCCTGAGGCCGGCATGGGACCGTTCATCATGCTGCCCGAAGGCGTGGCTCGCTTGTTCGTGCCGGGCATGTTTGCCGAGGGGCCATTCACCGAGTTCTACGAGCCCACCGAGTCGCCGGTGGACAACCCGCTGCATCCGGCCACCAGCAAGAATCCCGCCGTCAAGCCCTTCAAGGGCAAGTGGGACCGCCTCGGCAAAGCCGATGAGTTCCCGATCGTCGCCACCACCTATCGCCTCACCGAGCACTTCCACTACTGGACCAAGAACAACGCCTACAACGTGCAGTTGCAGCCGGAATTCTTCGTCGAGATCTCGGAAGAGCTGGCCAAGGAGAAAAGCCTGAAGAGCGGTGACCAGGTCAAGGTCACCAGCGCCCGCGGCGCCATTCAGGGCAAGGCCATGGTGACCAAGCGCATCAAGCCCATGCAGGTGGCCGGCAAGACCGTGCACCAGATCGGATTCCCCATTCACTGGGGCTTCCTTGGACGCGGCGAGCAGGCCGGCTCCATGGCCAACATAGTCACTCCGACCATCGTGGACCCCAACTCATTTGCGCCCGAGTACAAAGGCTTCCTGGTGAAGCTGGAGAAGGTATAGGGAGGAGGATGCCATGACGAAAGCTCTGGAAATGAAAAACGCTTCCGCGGGCGCCGCTTCCCCGGGCATCCGCGTGACTCAGGTAGTCGCCAAGCTCATTGACACCTCGACCTGCATCGGCTGCAAGGCCTGCGAGGTCGCCTGCCAGGAGTGGAACGATCTGCCGCCGGAAACCACCGTCAATCTGGGCACCTATCAAACCCTGCCCGACATGACACCGCACGTCTGGAACCTGATCCGCTTCAACGAAGTCGAGGAAGGCGGAACGCTGCACTGGCTGATGCGCAAGGACCAGTGTATGCACTGCGCCGATCCCGGCTGCTTGAAGGCCTGTCCGGCTCCCGCCGCCATCGTGCAATACGAGAACGGTATCGTCGACTTCCAGCAGGAGAACTGCATCGGCTGCGGCTACTGTATCTCCGGCTGCCCGTTCAACGTGCCCAAGCTGAGCGCGCAAACCAAGAAGGTGTACAAGTGCACCCTCTGCGTGGATCGCGTTTCCGTCGGCTTGGAGCCCGCCTGCATCAAGGCCTGCCCTACGAGCTGCCTGCAATTCGGCACCAAGGAAAACCTGCTGCTCAAGGCTCAGAAGCGAGTCGACCAGCTCAAGGCCTCGGGCTTTACCACCGCCGGCATCTATGATCCGGGCGGCGTTGGCGGCACCGGCGTGGTCTCCATCCTCGCCTTTGCCGACAAGCCGCAAGCCTACGGTCTGCCTGCCGATCCTACCGTTCCCTGGACGGTTGAGCTTTGGAAACAGCCGCTGAAGTGGATCGGCAATCTCGCCATCCTCGGCGGCATCATCGGGACGTTCATCCATTACCTGCGCTATGGACCGAAGCACGCCCCCCCAGACGGCAAGGTTCCGCGGGCCAACGCAGGAGGCAAACAATGAGCCAGCATCGTATACTTCGCAACGGCGGTGTGCTCCGCTACACGCTCAAGGAGCGCATCATTCACTGGGTCGCGGGCCTGTCGTACGTCTACCTCCTGCTCAGCGGCCTCGCCTTCTGGACGCCCTGGATGTGGTGGCTGGCCCTGTTCTTGGGCGGCGGTCCCGTGGCCCGCGCTGTCCATCCGTGGATGGGCCTGATCTTCACCTTCGGCGTGGTCTACATGTTCGTCATGTGGAGCAAGGACATGTACATCACCAAGCAGGACCGCGAGTGGCGCAAGTTCATCGGCGAGTACGTTCGCAACGAGGAAGAGGAACAGCCGGAACCGCACAAGGCCGTCCGCTCCTACCAGCAGTTTGCGCCGGTGGACCGCTTCAACTACGGACAGAAGTACCTCTTCTGGGTCATGTTCTGGGGTGGCATCGCGCTGTTCGCCACCGGTATGGTGCTCTGGTTCTCCGAGTACCTTCCCTGGAGCCTGCGCTTCCTGCGGCTGATCTCAGTGATCCTGCACCCGATCGCGTTCCTGGTAACGCTGGGCGGGTTTATCATTCACGTCTACATGGGCACCGCCGTGGTGCGCGGCGGCTTCAATTCCGTCATCCGTGGCGAGGTGTCCACGTCTTGGGCCAGGTTCCATCATCGCCTCTGGCTGGACAAGATCGTAGCAGCAGAGGATGTGGTGAAAGAGTAGAAGAGTAAGAATGACCCGCCCGACTTGGGACCAGAGGATCGCGCGTGCGCAGGAATTGGGAGAAATCTTTCCCTTCGCCGCCGAGATGCTCGGGTTCTACGCCGGCGTGGCGCGCTACCAGAAGGCGCTCTACGGATACATTCAACAGGCCCGGGGGAAGGCGCTTCTCCCGGGCAATGCTTTTCGCGACTGCCTCGACACCGTCCTGCTGCTGCCGCGCTTTCCAGGATTCCTCGACACGGTGAAGGAACTGGGTCCGGTGCCGCTTTCCTCGCTCGCCGAGCAGATCGCTGCCGGTAAGGAGGAGCGCTGGCAGAAGCTGCTGCGTGAGTTCTGGCAGCGCTCGGCAATCTCCGAGCTTTCCTGCACCGAGTCTTTTTTTGCGCGCGCCTTCCTTCAGCCCTACGCGGAGTTCGTCTGCGAGCGCCTGCCGGCACCACCGCGCCACGGCAATTCCGGCACCTGTCCGGTGTGCGATTCCGAGCCGGTGGTCGGCGTGCTGCGCGAGGCGCAACTCGGCGCCAGGCGCACCTTCATCTGCTCGCTCTGCGCCCATGAGTGGGAGTTCCCGCGCGCGGTCTGTCCCGGCTGCGGCGAGGACCGCAACGACGCGCTCGCCGTCTATACCTCGGAGCAATTCGAGCACCTCCGCCTCGAAGCTTGCGAAACCTGCAGGACCTGCATCAAGACTGTCGACCTCACCAAGAACGGTCTCGCCATTCCGGTCGTCGACGAACTCGCCTCGCTTCCTCTTACCCTATGGGCGCAGGAGCACGGCTACACCAAGCTGCAGTCGAACCTGATGGCGGCGTAGCAGGCTTCGGGCTTCAGGCACAAGACCAAAGCCAAGGTCTTCAGGCGTCGGTCGTCATTCACCGCCGAGGCGCCGAGTTCACCGAGATACACCGAGAGTTTTTTCAAGTAGTTCTCAGTGATACTCGGTAGGCTCTGTGTCTCGGTGGTGAAGAGTCGCACTCACTTGTCTTTCTTCTCGTCCTTCTTCTCATCGGTCGCGCCCGGTGGTTTCGGCCACGGCGGCTGCACCAGAGGCGGAATGGCGGCGATCAGCTTCGCATCCGGCGTCTTCACCCCAAGTTCCCTGGCCAGAAACGACAGACGATCGCGCGTCGCCTCGGCGTTAAGCGCGTGCGGCGCTTCGTAGATTTTCAGCGTCTTGGGTTCGCTGACATAGGCCAGATACTGCTTCGCCCGCTCGGGAACCAGAAACGGCTCCTCGGTGCCGAACTGCAGCAGCTTGGGCGTGCCCTCGGAGTGCGAGACGTACTTGCCGGGATCGGTCCAGGCATACTTGGCGACGAAGGCGTCGAATTTCTCCGGCCCGATTTTCTGCCGATAAGCCTGGTACACGGGCGCTTTGTTGGTCACTTCATCCGACAGTGGCCCGGCCATGAGCACCACCGCCTTGAAGCGCTTGTCGATCCCGCTTAGAAACCCGCCGACCTCGGCATTGCAACTGTGCCCGGCGTAGGCGAGGCGCTTCGCGTCCACGTCCTTGCGCGCCAGCAGCAGGTCGGCGCCGCGGCGCATGTTGGTCACTTGCTGCACCAGCACGTCAATCTGCTGCGTGTTCAGCGGCTCCTTGCTCTGCTCGAACCCCGGACGCGCGATCACGTGGTCCGGCAGCAAGGCAATCACGCCGGAGCGCGCCAGCACCACCGCCTCGTCGAGAAACTCCGTGCGGTTCAACATTTCCGATCCCGGCATGCACCAATGGCCATAAATCACGGCAGGGAAGGGGCCTTTTCCCGGCGGCACGACCAGGTAGGCGGTGACGCGTCCGCCATTCGGTCCGAGCGAGGCAGCGCGATCGCCGGTGGGCACGGCGTACGACAGGTCGTGGACCTTGATGCCGTCGCGGTCTTGAACGCCCGATTCCTGCACGGCGAGCGGAGCTTTGTGGTCGTAGTCCCAGTGACGCAGCAGTTGATCGTAGCTTTCCTGCTGCGCGAACGCGACGGAGGCGAAGAGGAGGAGGAGGGAAAGGGAGCGCTTGATCATGGTGGTAGCCTTCAGTTTCGAGTTTTCAGGAGTTGGGAAAAATGCGCAAGCCGTAACGACTCGGTAAACCCTAGACGGCATACACCCCCTCCCCCCTACCTTCACGTAGAGTCAACGACTTACGCACGGTATACCGTCAAATTGGCACGGTAACCGTGGGATACCGTGATCTCTCGGGCGTCATAACAAAACAAAGGAGTTCCGGGAGGGCGCCTCGGGTTGTCACGGTGTCTGGTCTCGGGTTCTGGCACGAGAACGCATGGGGTCTGGTCAACTGCAAATTTGTCAAAGAACTAAACAGCAGCTGTGACGACACAACCACTTCCACGCACAGTGCGCAACATCATGATAGTGAATTGAGGTTCGGGTGTCTGTGATATCAGGGGAAATATTTTCGGGGCGGATGTTGGTGCCGAATTGGGACGGGCCGAGTTCGCCACAGGGGATACAGAGGAAAACCGAAGCAGTTAAAGCCGCGCTGCGTGGGGCACGCGGTTAACCCCACGCCCGTATGTAGCCCATTTTTCCTGTTTTGGAACGTAAGTTAGTCTGGCAATCAGGCGAGTTGGGCAATCAGTCGTTGACTTGGGGCCACACTTTTATAAGCTGTTGGGTACTCGCCACTAAACCTGTCAGAAGTGAAAGATTCGATGGAACAAGGGGACCGCTGTCAGGCCTTTCCTGCGATGTTTGTTCTGCTTCTGAGTCTTAGTTTGCTGCCGCAGGCACTCTCCGCACAGACCTACGTCTACAACCAAGCAGCGTTCTGGGTGGGTAGCAAGCCCTCCGCTATTGCGGTGGCTGATTTCAACCAAGACGGAAGACTGGATTTCGCGGTGACGAATGAGAGCGACAACACCGTTTCAGTTGTGCTCAGCAGGCCGGACGGCTCCTTTGCTCCTAAGGTCGACTACAGGGTCGGCACCGCACCCCGGGCAGTGGTCAGCGCCGATTTCAATGGCGATCGCATCCCCGATCTGGCGGTTACGAATAGCATCGACAACACGGTATCGGTTCTGCTTGGAGTGGGGGATGGAACCTTCGTGAGTAAAGTGGCGTGTCCGACAGGCGCGTTCCCGGTCGCGATCGTGGCGGCCGATTTCAACGGTGACACGAAGCTAGACCTGGCGGTTGCAAACCAAGGTGATGGTACTGTCTCGGTCTTGCCCGGGAATTGCGATGGAACATTTCAATCACAATCAAAGACAACCATTGTTTCGAGCCCCATGGCCATTGTTACTGCAGACTTTAATGGTGACGGAAAATCGGATCTGTTTGCCGCGAACAGCCAGGGATATTTTTCCCTTCTGCTCAACAATGGTAATGGTGGTTTTGCAGTAAGTCCTCTTGGAATCGGAGGAACGTCAGCCGGTGGCCTGGTGGTCGGGGACTTCAATGGCGACGGCATCTCCGATATCGCGATCACGAATCCCGCCGACAAAGAGTTGGTGATCTTTGTTGGAAATGGCAACGGAACCTTCAGGTTGTTCGGGACTCCATTGAGTGCAACGGCAAAGACCGTTGCGGTGGGGGATTTTGACAACGATGGCAAGCTAGACGTTGCCCTGGGTACTTATCTGGGTAGTGCTCTCGGCGATGGAGTAGTGTACTCGTCTTCCTTGCTAATCCTGCGTGGAAACGGCGATGGAACTTTCCAACAGCCTATCGCCAATGACTTCCCTGATCTCTCCCCTGACTATAGATACCCGATGGCGGTCGGAGATTTCAATAATGACAACTATCTCGATCTCGCGGTAGTGGTGACGAGTGACAATACAGTCATCGTTTACCTAGGTCAGGGGAACGGAATTGCCGGCAGCCATATTGATTTCACTCTGCCGGCGTCCGAAGGAATTGCAGGATCGGCTACTGCGGACTTCAATGGCGACGGCAAGCTTGATGTCAGTGTGGCGCAGTTCACGCAAATCCTCGACCCACCGCAGGATCCGGGTTTCATCACCATACTTCGCGGCAACGGTGATGGCACCTTTCAACCACCGATTACAACGCCGCTGCAGAATGTCGGTCTCGGGGAAATGGTCACAGGGGATTTTAACGGCGACGGCAAAGTGGACATCGCAATGGCCAGGGTGGGCAACGGTAGCGACACCTTGGTGGTTTTGGGCAACGGAGACGGTACTTTCGGGAGCCCGGTCAGTTCTCCTGTGAACGTACCTGGGCTGAACGTCCAGTACATGATTGGTGGGGACTTTAACAACGACGGCAGGGCAGATTTGGCGCTGCTTTCGCTGCAATCAAGCAATGCGCTTTCCGATCTGTATGTTCTTTTGAGCAGAGGCGATGGAACCTTTGAACCGAAGCTCGTTGACAGCGTGTACGGGATAGCCAATCAACTAACCGCCGGTGATTTTAACTCCGACGGCCACTTGGATATCGCGCTCGGTGATCCGTATGTTCCTGACGTTCTCTTCTACCTGGGGCATGGGGATGGTACGTTTGCACACGGCACTGGACTTACCTTCAGCGGTGGAGTGGACGTTGGAGACTTCAATGGAGACGGGAAGATAGATCTGGCTGAAGTAGGGCCGGGGCGCATTTCCTTTCTTGCAGGAAGAGGCGACGGCACTTTTCAGCTTCCGGTTGACACGGCTATCCCTTTCGGCATTTATGGAACGTTCGTCGGAGACTTTAACGGTGACGGCAGGTCTGATTTGGCTTTACCGTTTCGCTACGGCCAAAATGTTTCCTCCGTGGTGCTGGCAAACGCTGACGGCAGCTTTCAGGCGCCACTTTCGTTTGTAGCACCCTATTTTCCGCGTAGGTTCATCGCGGGAGATTTCAATAGCGACGGTAGCTTCGATCTTATGCAGTTCAGCAGAGCATCCAGCACCTTCCACAATGTCCCCGTGATTGCCTCAGTGTGGTATAGCGCGCCAGCCGTGAGTTTCTCGGCATCGAGGCTGGACTTTGCTCCACACGCCGTCGGATCCGGCAGTTCTAAGTCGATCTTATTGACCAACTCTGGTAACGCGCCGCTCTCGATTAGCAGCATAACGATCACTGGACCTTTCGCGAAAACCAGCAACTGTCCGATCTGGCTGGGCGTCGGCCAGGGATGCACGATTAATGTGTCCTTTGCTCCGACAGCGATTGGTCCCAACTCAGGCAGCATCACCTTTGCCGATGACGCGCGCCCAGGGACGCAGATACTTCCGCTGACAGGCTCGGCTGTTCCACCCAGAAAGTTCCTCATTCAGGTAACCAGCGATTGATGTAAGCTTCTCTGTAAAATCTTGATTCCAAGAGATTATGCCTAGCGTGAGGGGTTACCTGCTGGTGCGACCAGTTGCCGCAATCCGTCTCAAGAATCCAGGTATTTACAACTTTTTACCGCACTGCCTTCGGTCTGTGCATTACCCTCCGTCGATCGCGCAAATCAATAGGAGGCTTGGCATGCGTAAACCGCTTCTTTGCTCTGTCCTGCTGATTGCCACCATGGTGGCTTTGAGTTCCGTCTGTTACGCGCAGTCGATCCTGGACCTGCCGCGCGCCAGCCAGCATGCGCAGGTCACGCAGCGTATCGGCCTGACCGACATCACCATCAGCTACAGCCGGCCGCTGGTCAAAGGCCGCAAGATATTCGGCGGCCTAGTTCCTTATGGAGACACGTGGCGCGCCGGGGCCAACGAAAACACCACCATCGAGTTCAGCGATCCGGTGAGCATTGAAGGGCAGCCGGTGCCCAAGGGCTTATACGGTCTGCACATGATTCCCGGAGAGAACGAGTGGACGGTAATCCTGTCGAAAGTTTCCACCGCGTGGGGAAGCTTTACCTACGATCAGAAGGAAGACGCGTTGCGGGTGACAGTGAAACCCCAGGCCGGCGAGGCTCACGAGGCATTGGCCTATGACTTCGACGCGGTCACGCCCGAGTCGGCAGTGGTCACGCTGCGCTGGGATCGAGTGGCGGTGCCGTTCAAGATCGCGGTGAATACGAAGGAGATTGTGCCCGCCAAGCTCAAGCTGCAGTTGCGCGGCGGGGCGCAGTACACCTGGGAAGGTTGGGCCGAAGCTGCCGACCAACTGCTGCAATATAAGACCGATCTTTCCGACGCGCTGGAATACGCGAACCGATCTATCCAGGTGGAAAAGCGTTTTGACAACCTGATGACCAAGGCCAACGTGCTGGAAGCGATGGACCGCAAGAATGAGGCAGCGCCGCTGCGCGCCGAGGCGCTTGCCATGGCCAACGCCCTGCAAATTAACAGCTACGGGCGCCAGCTCCAGATCGGCGGCCACCAGGAGGAAGCGTTTGCCGTGTTTCGCGAGAACGCCAAGCGCAACCCCGATCACTTCATTGTCCCGTACGAGCAGGCACGGATGGCCTGTGCCAAGGGCGATTACGACACCGCCGTGAAAAACATGAAACTCGCGCTGGCGGGAGCGGACAAGCAGTTTCAACCGTTCCTGCAGGGCTTGCTCAAGCGCCTGGAGGCGAAAGAAGACATCAATAAGAACTAGTTTCAGTTTCGGTTGCGGCCGAGAGGCAGAGAATTCTTGTCCCAGTGGTTGGACCTTGCGTGGCGGCCCGGAAACGACAAGAATCTCGGCATGCCGAGCGACGGATCAAAGTTGCCGGAGCAAGTTCCGCCTGCGGTGGAAGCTGAGGCCCCGCTGGCATCGGATGATCGGCTGGCGGCAGAGCTGCGCGGATTTGGGCCGTTGGGAATCGTCGCCATGCTGGCCATCCTTCTCACCGGCAATTTCTTCGTCCGGGGTGTCATTGTGCCGGTCGGCGCTGCGCTGGCGTTGGCATGGATCCGGCTGTCGCGCACGCCATGGCAGGAAGTCGGGTACGTGCGACCCAAGAATTGGATCGGCACGGTGGCCGTCGGCATTGTCTTCGGGATCGCGTTCAAGTTCCTGATGAAGGCGATCGTGATGCCGCTGCTGGGCGCCGATGCGATCAATCGCGCGTACCACCATTGGGCGGGAAATACGGCCGCGATGCCGGCAGCAGTGTGGGCGATGCTGGTCGCCGGCTTCGCCGAAGAGACCGTGTTCCGGGGGTACTTCTTCGAACGACTGGGCAAGCTTTTCGGGCCCGGCTTGGGCGCAAAAGCAGCCATCGTGCTGATCACCTCCGCATCGTTTGGGCTGGCCCACTACGCTGTCCAGGGGCTCGCCGGCGCCGAACACGCCGCGATTGTCGGGCTGGTGTTGGGCGCGATCTTCGCGTTTACGGGGCGGATTTTTCTGCTGATGATTGCGCACGCCGCATTTGATCTGACCGCGCTGGCAATAATCTATTGGAGTGTTGAGACGAAAGTGGCCCACCTGATTTTCAAATGATGTGGCGTCCGCATCTGGCCTGCGTCGCTGCCGTAGAGCTGCCGCGGGCGACGGCTGCCTGCGCCACATGCGAAACCCCATGCGAAAATAGAACCAGCTCATGATTCAACTCTCCTCCGCCGGCAAGCGATTCGGCGAAAAGCTGTTGTTCGAACACCTGGACTGGCTGGTCACGCCGCAGGACCGCGTCGGTGTGGTCGGCGCCAACGGAACCGGGAAGTCCACGCTGCTGAAGATTCTCGGCGGCATGGAGACGGTCGATTACGGCGCCATCACGGTCGCCAAGGGCATTACCTTCGGATACCTGCCGCAGGAAGGGCTGAGCCTTTCCGGGCGCAGCGTATTCGACGAGTGCATGTCGGTGTTCACCGAACTGCTGGGAATTGAGCAGGAACTGCACGCGCTGGCGGGGAAAATTTCCGAGCTGGATCCGGCCGGCGCCGAGTATGCCGATGTCGCCGATCGCTATCATCGGCTCGACCACGAGTTCGGGGCGCGCAATGGGTACGCCATCGAGGCCCAGGTGGGCACGGTGCTGGCGGGACTTGGTTTTCAGAAACAAGATTGGCAGCGGCGCGCGGAGGAATTTTCCGGCGGCTGGCAGATGCGCATCGCGCTGGCGAAACTGCTGCTGCAACGGCCCAACCTGCTGCTGCTGGACGAGCCGACCAACCATCTCGACCTGGAATCGCGCAACTGGCTGGAGGAGTACCTGCAGACGTACCCGTACGCGTTCGTGCTGATCTCGCACGACCGCTATTTTTTGGACGTCACGGTGAAGAAGATCGTCGAGATTTGGAACAAGCGCGTGCACTTCTATCCCGGCAACTACGACAAGTACCTGGCGCAGAAGACGCAACGTCTGGAACAGTTGCAGGCGGCGTACAAGAGCCAGCGCGAGCGGATCGAGCAACTGCAGGCGTTCATCAACCGCTTCCGTTATCAGGCCACCAAGGCCAAGCAAGTGCAGAGCCGGATCAAGGAACTGGAGCGGATGGAGCGCATCCAGATTCCGCCGGAAGAGCGCACCATCCACTTCAAGTTTCCGCAGCCCAAGCCGAGCGGGCGCACGGTGGCTGAGTTCATCGGCGTCGAGAAGAGCTACGGTGAAAAGCGGGTGCTGCGCGAGGTGAATTTCCTGATCGAGCGTGGCGACCGCATCGCTTTGGTGGGCGTGAACGGCGCCGGGAAGTCCACGCTGATCCGGCTTCTGGCCGGGCTGGAGCCGGTCACCGGCGGCGAGCGCCGGCTGGGACACAACGTGGAGGCGGATTATTTCGCGCAGGACCAGTACAAGCAGCTCGATGCGGAAATGCGCGTGTTGGACGACCTGGAAAAGCTGGCGCCGCGTGCGACGCAGACCGAGCTGCGCAGTCTGCTGGGGTCGTTCCTGTTCAGCGAGGGCGACGTGTTCAAGCGGATCGGGGTGCTCTCGGGCGGAGAGCGCAACCGCTACGCGCTGGCGCGCATGTTGATGTATCCGTCGAATTTCCTGCTGCTGGATGAGCCGACCAACCATTTGGATCTGCGGGCCAAAGATGTGCTGCTGGAGGCGCTGGAGAAGTTTACCGGGACGGTGGTGTTCGTCTCGCACGATCGCTACTTCATCGACAAGCTGGCGACCAAGGTGTTCGAAGTGGCGGAGCAGACGGTCACGGTGTTTCCGGGGAATTACGAAGACTTCAGGTGGCGGAAGGAGCACGTCGCAGTGGAGGTCGAGACGGAGGAAGCGGGTTCGGGGGCGAACGCGGTCCAACAGAGCCAGGCAGACGGTACGGGCGAAGCGGGCGTCAACGGATCGCGCCCGGGGGCGAACGCGCTCCAACAGAACGGAAGGAAGCGGCTGAATCCGATCAAGCTGCGGCAAATGCAGGACCGGCAGCAGGAACTGGAGGAGCAGATCAGCCGGGTGGAGGCGGGGATCGGGGAGTGCGAGAGCGGGCTGCAGAGCTTCGTCAGCGCGGAGGAGACGGCGCGGCTGGCGTCGCTGCTGGAGACGCGGCGTTCGGAGCTACAGGCGCTATTGGGAGAGTGGGAGAAACTGTCGGTCGCCATCGAAGGTAATGGGTAAATGATGCGCTGGTTGCTTTCCAATCGCCACATCCGGTGCTACTCTTGACACGCGTATCCACAAGTCCAGAACAGCAAGCCGGGTTTTTGTGGCCAGGAGAAGATATGCCGAATGCCGCTCCATACGGCATGGAGATGGTGGAAAGCTGCCTGATGTGCAAGATGCGGAACGAGAGTTTCTTCTGCTCGTTGCCGCCGCGTACGCTGGAAGCGTTTGAGAAAATCAAGTTTCCGTCGATGCTGCCGCGGGCGAGCGTGCTGTTCGTCGAAGGGCAGGTGCCGCGGGGCATCTACCTGCTGTGCCGGGGGCGGGTGAAGCTGTCGGTCAACTCCAGCGACGGCAAGACCATGATCCTGAAGATCGCCGAGCCGGGCGAGATGCTGGGGATGCACGCCTGCGTGAGCAACATTCCGTACGAGCTGACGGCGGAGACGGTGCAGACCTGCCAGGTGGTGTTCATCAAGCGCGACGACTTCCATAAATTTCTCGAGGAGCACGGATCGGCATGCCTGCAGGCGGCGCAGCACCTGAGCGCGAACTGCCATAACGCGTATGACATGATCCGGGCGATTGGGCTGTCGCACTCGGCGAGCGAAAAACTGGCGCGCATGCTGCTGGAACTGGCGGCGGAGGGCGAGTCGACCAAGGACGGCATCCGCGTGAAGCTGGCGCTGACACACGAAGAGATCGCGCAGGTGATCGGGACGTCGCGCGAGACGGTGACGCGTCTGCTGGGCGGCTTTCGCAAGACGCAGATGGCGACGCTACGCGGATCCACGCTGATGATTAAGAACAGAGCCGGGCTGGAGAAGCTGGTGGGGAGTTGACCGGTTCGGGCTGCGGGCTTCAGGAACAGACGAAAAAATGCAGGGCGCGGCGGTGGCTGCGCCGTTCGCGTTTTATCCCTCCAGCATCCATCTCTTATCTTTTGAAGGTTCTCATTGTCCGACAGTTCAGGCGCGGGGATCGGGCTGGCGGACGCGGACGATCATGGTGCTGCCGTCGGCCGCGTCGATCTCGAGTGAGTCCTGATTTGCGGCGGCGACGCGCACGCGCTGCGGATTGCTGACCACGTGGGTGCGGTACTCCCGGAAGGGGGAGTCCAGCACGATGGCGATTTGCCGCTGCCCGCCAACGCAGCCAGTGGCGAGTTCTTCGAGGAAGCAACCGTTGTCGGCGATCAACTCACAGCGTCCGCCACTGTGCTTACGCTCCAGGGTCGCTTTCCAACAGAAGTGGCGCAGGCCGAAGTCCGCCAGGAACGTGGGCCACAGCGGGTGCGGTATTTCGCGCGCCGGCATGGGGGAACCTCCTCGTGGCACCGGAGCAAGCACTAGAGCGGTTCCCGAGTAGATATACCCGCGAATGAGTGTTTGGACGTAAGCTGCTGGTGCTGGCGGTCTCTGCGAATACAGCTGATGGCACGAGCCTTTTCCGACGATCTGCGGCGGAGGATTTTGGTGGCGTACG
>JAIQFT010000029.1 GCA_020073185.1 Terriglobia bacterium | reverse complement strand
CTCCCGCGCCGGGAAGATCGGAATCGGCCGTGCAGAAGTGGAATCTCGATGTCCCGCGCGAAAAACTTGGCGAACTCACGCAACCGAGTACGCCGCTGCCCGTGCCGAAATTCAGCTACTTACACCACGGGCTGCTAGATGAAGGACGCGGCGAGCCTGGAGCGATGGCACTCGAACAGGACCAGCGGATCTCCGAGGTGGTCAAGCGGGAGCAGTCCCGGCTGCGCAACTTCATTCGCCGGCGCGTGCCCGACCCGCGCGACGCCGAGGACATTCTGCAGGACGTCTTCTACAAGCTGGTGGAAGCGAATCGCCTGCTGATGCCCATCGAGCACGTCACCGGCTGGCTGTTTCGCGTGGCGCGCAATCGCATCACCGACCTCTTCCGCAGGAAGAAGCCGGAGAGCTTCAGCGATACCGCCGTCGCCGACGAAGACGGCGAACTGCTGCAGGTGGAAGACCTGCTGCCTTCGCCCGATGCCGGACCGGAGGCGCTTTACGTCCGCAACCTGCTTCTCGATGAACTCGAGTTGGCCGTCGACGAGTTGCCGGAGGAGCAGCGCGAGGTGTTTGTAGCGCACGAGTTGGAAGGGCGCAGCTTCAAGGAGATGGCCGCCGAGACCGGCGTGAGCCTGAACACCCTGCTCTCCCGCAAACGCTATGCGGTGCTGCATCTCCGCGAGCGATTGCAAGACATTCACGACGAATTTACCAAAGCGTGAGGGACTAAACATGAGACCGAGATGGATGAGACTGATTTTCATTGCTCCGCTGGCGATCCTGGGGATGCTGCTATTTGTCTTTATTGGCGGCGAACTGGTGCTGCATCTGTGGAATTGGCTGCTGCCGCCGCTCTTCGGCTGGCGCCAGATTACCTTCTGGCAAGCGCTTGGGATGCTGGCGCTGTGCCGGATCCTCTTCGGCGGATTTGGATGGCGCGGTCCCGGTCGCTCCAATTTCCGCCGTCGCATGGCCGAGCGCTGGGAGCACATGACCCCTGAGGAGCGGGAACGGCTCCGGCAAAGCTGGCGCGGACGTTGGGGCTTCTGCCCATCCACCAGTGAGAGCAAGGAGCAATGAAGCCGTGTCGACAGGCCCAGGGCAATGCCGCTATCCCGGCCCAATCGGCAAGGTCGCCTCAGCGGGAAACGAAATGACTATCAGCGGTATCGGCCAGTCACAACGCAAAGCTGCAAAAGTCGCGGGATTTACTTGCCTATTCACGATGGCGGCCGTGGTCTTTGAGCTAATTTTCTTATCCACGAACGGCTGATTGTCGCGGGCAAGGCTGCGGAAACCGCTCGGAATATCATGGCGCACGAACGGCTGTTTCGTATCAGTATCGTCTGCGATCTGGTTTACTGCGCCGGCCTTGTAGTACTACTCACAGCGCTTTACGTGATTCTCAAGCCAGTAAGTCGGGGCCTTGCTTTGTTGCGGCATTCTGGAGGCTCGTATATGCCTCCATCTCCGGGTTAGGATCGTACGGACGTACGAATCTCGCACCACAAGGCACCGAGTGCCTCGACCCAATCCCAACACTGCAATATTCCTATTGATACAGCACCGGTTGCTTTCATGCTTGCATTTCAGCAGCGCCTTGCCTTACACCTTCCTAGCGCAGCGATCCTGCGGAACGAGGCTAGCGGGGGAACTCTAAATGACAATTCACGACCGTTCTTACGTCTTCCTGCGACTGATCGTGGTGGTGGGCACCGTGCTGTTCCTGGAAACAGGCCTGGCGCAAACGCCGCCGCGACCGCAGTACCCCGGCTTGGCCAGCGAAACCCCGGCTCGGTTCGAGCCGGTCACGAGCAGCTTCGATTACGTCAGGCGCGAGGTGATGATTCCCATGCGCGACGGTGTCAAGCTGCACACGGTCATCATTGTTCCGACGGGCGCCATTCGCGCGCCCATCCTCCTTACGCGCACACCGTACGACGCCAACAAACTCACCCGCCACGCTGATAGCTCGCACCTCGGGCCGATTCTGTACGGATACGACAACGCTACCGACGTGATCGTCGACGGCGGCTACATCCGCGTCGTGCAGGACGTGCGCGGCAGATATGGTTCCGAAGGCGACTATGTGATGAACCGGCCGCTCCGGGGCCCGCTGAATCCTACGCCCGTGGACCACGCTACCGACACCTACGATACGATCGATTGGCTTGTGAAGAACGTTCCCGAAACCAACGGCAAGGTTGGAATTCTCGGTATCTCTTATGACGGCTTCCTGCCTTTGATGGCGCTCGTCAATCCGCACCCCGCACTCAAAGTTTCCGTCCCCATGAACCCGATGGTGGACGGATGGATGGGGGACGACTGGTTTCACAACGGCGCATTCCGCGAACAGGGAATGGGCTACATCCACGACCAGGAGGCGACTCGCGATTCCCGCGTGAAGTGGTGGACGAGCCACTTCGACATGTATGACGAGTTCCTGCAGTTTGGCTCCGCCGGCGAACTCGGACGTCGCCATGGCCTGGAGCAGGTTGGGTTTTGGCGCAAGATCCTCGACCACCCGAGCTACGACGCCTTCTGGCAAGACCAGGCGGTGGATAAGATTCTGGCCAAGGAACCGCTCAATGTTCCGGTGATGCTGGTGCACAGCCTCTGGGACCAGGAGGACATCTATGGAGCCATCTCCGTTTACATCGCGATCGAGCCGAAGGACAAGAACAACGACAAAATCTTCCTCGTCATTGGCCCTTGGCATCATGGGCAGGAGATCCACGAGGGCAGCAGCCTTGGCGAGATTAGATTCAACAGCGATACTGCGCTGTATTTCCGGGAGCACATTCTGACGCCATTCCTGGCTCATTACCTGAAAGACGAAGCGCCGAGGCTGGACGTTGCGCCCGTCAACGCCTTCGAGACCGGAACCAATCGGTGGCTGCGGCTGCCGGCTTGGCCCGCGGGGTGTGCAAGCGGTTGCACGGTTCGCCCGGCGCCGCTTTACCTGGGCGCCGGTTTGAAACTGAGCTTCGTGGCGCCTAAGGCGGGCGATGCCACATATGACGAATACGTTTCTGACCCCGCCCGGCCTGTTCCGTTTCGCTTGCGGCCGATCGACTCCAGCTTCTCCAGTCACGGTAAGACGTGGTCGCAGTGGCTTGCCGACGATCAACGCGAGTTCTCCAGCCGCACCGACGTTCTGGCCTTCGTGTCCGACCCGCTGACCGCGCCCGTCAAGATCAGCGGTCAACCGGTAGCCAACCTTGTCGCCTCGACCAGCGGCACCGACTCCGACTGGGTCGTGAAGCTCATTGACGTCTACCCCGACGAGGTTGCCGGGCAGCCTTCCATGGGCGGTTATCAGCTTATGATCTCCGCCGACATCTTTCGCGGCCGTTATCGTGAGAGCCTCGAATCGGCGAAACCGATCGCCCCGGATCAGCCGCTGCTTTACCGGTTCGCCCTTCCGACTGCCAATCATGTTTTTCGCGCTGGTCACCGCATCATGGTGCAGGTGCAGTCGAGCTGGTTCCCGCTCTACGACCGCAATCCGCAGACCTTCGTACAGAACATCTTCTGGGCAAAACCTGAGAACTACCGGAAAGCCGTACAGCGGGTCTACCACGCTCCAGGACAAGCGAGTTTCATTGAGCTGCCGGTGGCAAGCACGCCATGAGCAACTTAACTGGCTCACTGCTCGCGTCTCGTCCGCTCCGTGCAACACCTCCGGAGCCATGCTTTGCATCGTGCCGCCGAATCGTTTTCTTGTGCGTCAGCGGCAAGGTCTGCGCCGTTATAGCGGCGGGAGATTCGTGCGATAGTGTCGCTCTCCTGGTGACCGCGCAAGCGCGATCGGAAGATTAAACTGGCCGGTTGACACTGCATGTCGCGTTCGTATTTGATTCCTGCTTCAGTCGAGGTGAGTATGCGAATTGCTCGCGTTGCCGCAGCCCTACTGCTATCCATCCTCGCGTTTGGCCAGCTCTCGCCGGGGCCGCAGTCCGCCCCCGCCACTGCGCCCGCCGAGGTCGTGGTCATCCGCGCCGGGCAGCTCATTGACGGCGAGAGCGATCAGCCGCGCGCCAATCAGGTGATCATCATCCGTGGCAACAGGATCGAGAGCGTCGGAGATGCGGCGGCCGCGCACCCGCTGGCGAATGCGCGCGTCATCGATCTGTCTCGCGCGACCGTGCTGCCCGGCTTGATCGAGTCGCATACTCACATCTTCTTGCAAGGCGAAGACCCCGCCGAGGGAGGCTACGACGCCAACATCCTGAGCCATCCCCTGGCCTATCGCGCGGCGCGGGCCGCGATAGCGGCGCGACGCGCGCTGGAGCAGGGCTTCACCACCATTCGGGACGTTGAGACCGAGGGCGCGGGCTACGGTGACGTCGGCATCAAGGAAGCGATCAACGACGGGTGGATCCCGGGACCGCGTATGTTCGTGGTTACTCGCGCGCTCTCGACCACCGGCGGGTATCCGCTGGAAGGCTACGCGCCAGAGTTTGACATGCCGAAAGGCGTGCAGATCGCCGACGGTCCCGTCGAATTCCGCAAGGCGACGCGCGAACAGCTCTCGAATGGAGCGGACTGGATCAAAGTCTACATGACGCATCGCTCGTGGGTGGATGCGCAAGGCCGGCTACAATCGCAGCCCACCCTGACGCTGGACGAGATCAAGGCGGTCGTGGACGAGGCGCACGGCTGGGGCAGGAAGGTCGCCTGCCACGCCTACAACGGTGTTGGGCTGCATCGCGCTCTGGCTGGCGGCTGCGATTCCATCGAGCACGGCCTCGAGCTCGACGACGCCGCCATCGCGCAGATGGTGAAGCAGGGCACGTGGTACTGCCCGACGCTCTCGCCGTATTACTACTGGTGGGCGCCGGAGAACACTCCCGAAGGCCGGCGCGATCGCAAGCGCGCCGAGGTCCACGGGCCATCGTTCCAGAAGGCACTACAGGCGGGGGTGAAGATCGTCTTCGGAACCGACGTAGGCAGCTTCCCTTGGACCGACCCGAAGTCGCCCATCGCGCAGGAGTTCCCGCGTATGGTGGAATTGGGTATGACCCCGATGGCTGCGATCAAATCTGCGACCTCGATCCCAGCCGAGATGCTCGACATGGCCGGGCAGATCGGCGTCATTGCGCCCGGCGCGTATGCCGATGTCATCGCGGTTGCAACCGATCCCCTACTCGACATTAAGGCGCTGGAGAAAGTCGTGTTCGTGATGAAAGACGGGAAGGTCTTCAAAAGCGAACTACGATAAGCACCTGAGGGAGTCTTCATCACCGCACTGTCTGGTGGTCGATCCGCGCTTGTCCTGAGACCTCCGGAGCATCAAGCGCGTCGCCGTTGCTGGCCTATCTCGCGGGGCAGGCAGCGCGGCGAATCCAGTCTACTGCAAGCTACCCGCTGGGTAATGCGCCTCGAGCGGTTCCTGCAGCGAGGGCGGCTTCGCAGTTTGCCCCAACCGCGACCAGGGCGAAACCGCCAGCACCAGTAGAGCCTGAATTACGACATTGGTTTCCCGCCTCCCCAGAACCGCTTGCTGCGTCCTGTCATGCCCGAGTCGATGGGAGATCGCCGGAGCGGCTTACCGCCCCGGCGCGGCCCCTCAGTCTCCTCCACCCGTCCGGCCGGATGAAGACTGCTGCTTGACGTCTTGCTCGGCTTGGTCGGCTTCCTTCTGCAGACCCTGTATTTCGGCGTCCACGTCCTTGTCCGGCTCCGGCGTGGGCACGCCCGCTGCCGCGGAAGTGCTGGTATCCGGAGCGGTTGGCAGCCCGTTCCTGCCCTGGCTGGCTGCAAGCTGCTTGAGCCCGGCATCAAGCTGCTCGCGGAAGCGGTTGTGCATATCCTGCAAGTCCGCGACTGCGACAGAAGGCTTGGATCCCCTGGCGCAATCGCCCTCCTTACTGCTGGTGACCCGAACCCGGACTTTTTCGTTGCTGTCCGGAGTGTCGTCGATGCGGCTGATCACGTCTCCCGGCGTGAGTTCGCACTCTTTGCCGTCAGGAGTGGTCACCTCGAGGTCGGTAGCCACCACAAACACGGCATGCTCAGGATCAAGAGCAGGCGGCAGTTCTTCCTTGGAGGTCGCAGGCAAACCTGCCGTTGGCGTCGGAGCTGAGGCAGCCTTTTCCGCTGCCAGTTGCTGCTGCACTTCCTCCGCGATCATCCGCTTGACTTCGGGAGAGAGCTGCACCTCGCTCGGATTCGCTGCCGCCACGCGACGTGCTGCGCTGTCGCTCTGCTCCGCCTCATAAGCCATTCTCAAGCTTTCTGCGAGGATAAAATCGGTCAGCCAGAGACCAGCGCCCGGGTAGAAGGGCTCTGGCGCGAAGTAATAGCCGTAGTGCGGATACCAGGCATCGGCGTACCATCCCCACCGGTAGTAAACCGGTGCCGCCCAAGGGTTGTAGGCCCACCCGTAATAGACCGGGCGGTAGTAATAATGTGGTACGTACACGTAATACGGCCGTCCGTGCCAGGAATACGGGCGATACACCACGGCGCGGTAACGCCCGTGCTCGTAATAGGTGCGCATTCTGTACCCGCGCACGTAATTGCGCTCCACGTGGCCATAATTCCGCCCTGCGACCACTACACGGCGGCCTCCCGGCAGATCGCGTACCACGTGGACGTTGTTGTGACGCCCACGATAGAGGGTCGCGCCGCTACGGGTCTGGATGGTTCTGACTCTGCCCCTCCGGTCGTACCCAACATCGTGCCCAGCGACGTTGCGCGTCGTACGCTGCCGCGCTGCATGGTTCGGGCGGTTCCCCGCACCCGCATTCCTCCCAGCGTTCCCAGAGCGTGCCGAATGGGGCCTTCCCGCAGTCGCGTCTCCACCCCTAGCCGACGGATTGCCTCTGCCCCGATCTGCGCGTGCTGCCCCTGGCTTCGTGGTCCTGCCGGGTGCATTCGTCGCCGTGCGCGGGCCTCTGCTTGGTTGGCCACTCCTACTGTCGGCGTTGGATCGCGCACCCTTCACCGTGGTGTTTCGCGCTCCCCGATTCCCGGTATCCTTGTTTTTGTGCTCTTGCGCCCCTACCAGCGCTGGGAGCATCAGCAGAACCACTACGCAAATTGTGCCTAGGAACTTATCTGATAGCTTGGTGAAGCTCATCGCGACCTCCTGCGACCAGAACTTTCTTTGGGACTTCTTTAAGAGGAACGTAAGCTGCGCATGAAATCATGTGGGGCCGCCAGCCGCGGGAGCAGGGAACACGCCAACGCGAACTGGTGCGGCCTGCATAGCTAGGAGCAAAGGGCACGGTTGTTATATAGCGGATTGCAAGCCAGGCATAGGTTACGAATTCCTGATTCCATGACTCACTTTTGGCCTGGTTCCAGATTGGGATGTTTGCCTTCTGCCCAAGTTGTTCAGGACGCTGGAAATTTCACCGCTTTGCTTCCACTATGACCTCTGCGGCCGGCGCCCGGTTCAGCAGCAACCAGTACAGGCCCACTTGTCTCACGGCAAATTGGAATTGCAGAAAATCAACCGGTTTCTGGATGTAGCTGTTGACTCCCAGCCGATAGCTTTCCACCAGGTCTTTCTGCTCTCGCGAGGAAGTAAGTACGATCACCGGGACCATCCGGGTCCGCGGATTGTTCTTTATCTCTCGTAAGACCTCCAGGCCATCGATCTTGGGCAGCCTGAGATCGAGCAGAACGAGATAGGGATTCGGCCCATTCTGCCGGTTGTCATAGACGCCGCGGCCAAAGAGAAAGTCCAAGGCCTCCTCTCCGTCCCCCGCCACATGGATGTTGTTGCAGAGATTATCCCTTTGCAGCGCGTGCTTGGTGAGTTCGACATCCCTGGGATCGTCTTCCACCAGAAGAATTTCAACCGGCGACTGCGATTTCATGCGGCACCTCACGCACGGATAACTCAGCGGCCAGACTTACCAGCCACGGCAGCGAGCCGGCCGGCATCGCTACCATAACCACCTTGAATATCCCCGCGTTCACTTTGCGTTCCCTGCACAGTGTTGGGCGGCAGAGCCGATGATTACAACGCAAAACGCTTCGCGAAACGGAATCGGGATTTCACCGTGGGCGCGGTGCCAGTTTGAAACGCACAGAAGCCAGGGGACAGACCACGATTGTCAAAACGGGCCGAGGCCCAATACGACACGACGATTCGCCTCAGCAGGCGCATTTCCCCACCGTTGCCAATCCAGATGCGGTAAATCAGAGAAGAGGTATTGGCGTTGTCGGCGATTTGCCTTCGGCAAGCGCCCGCGCCGTGGAGTGTCGCATGTCTTCCACCGCAAAACCGGAAATCGAGAACGACGCCCTGCCGCTTAGCCGAACCCTGCAGGTGTTGGTGGTGGAGGATTCGCGGGTGGATGCGGAACTCATGCTGGCGGTGTTGCAGCGGACCGGCTATCGGCTCAGTTTCGATATCGTATGCGGCCCGCACGATTTCGAGAAGCGCCTGCGCGCCCAGGATTACGACATTGTTCTGAGCGACCACAATCTCCTCACCTGGACGGGCATGGATGCGCTGGAGGTGCTGCGACGCACCGGCAAGCAGACCCCGTTTGTCGTGGTGACCGCCACCTTGGGCGACGAAGCAGCGGTGGAGTACATCAAGCGGGGGGCTGCGGACTACGTCCTCAAGCATCGGCTCGAGAGATTGCCATTGGTAATTGGGCAGACGCTGCGCGAGCAAGCTCACCGCCAGCAAGAGCGCGCCTTACAGGAAAAACTGCTGTGCGCAAAACGGGAGTGGGAACTGACCTTCGACACCGTTCCCGATGCCGTCATCCTGGTGGATGCAGAGTGTCGAATACGGCGGGCCAACCAGGCTGTCACCGGGCTGCTGGGGTTGCCCTTCTCCGAAATCATCGGCCACCACTGTTATGAGGTGCTGGCCGGCATCGTGCGGCCAATGCTAGGGTGCCTGCATGAGTGGCGGTTCACCGTGTCGCAGCCTCAACCGCCAACCCGGGATGGCCGCGGCACAGTCCTGGAGGCTTCCTCGACCCCGGTCAGGAATGCCGCCGGCACGCTGCGAGGCTGTGTTCATGTGGTGCGCGATGTCACCGCAAAAACCGAGGCCGAGCAGGCCATCCACCAATCGGAGCGGAAGTACTGGGAACTGGTCGAGAACGCCACCTATGGCATTTTTCGATCTACGCCCGAAGGACAATTCCTGGATGTGAATCCCGCTCTGGTTGCCATGCTCGGCTATGCCGGCAAGCAAGAGGTGCTGGCGCTGAACCTCGCCACCGACGTTTATCTCCAGCCCGCCGATCGCGCCGCCGTGCTCCAACAATATCGAGAAGAGATGTCACATAGTTGTGAGGACCTGTGCTGGAAGAAGAAGGGCGGAGGCACGGTTCTGGTGCGGACCAACGGCCGGGCGGTACGGGACCAGGCAGGGCAGGTCCAGTACTACGAGGTGATTGCCGAAGACATGACGGCACGTCGCACCCTCGAGGCCGAACTGCGCCAGTCGCAGAAGATGGAAGCGGTTGGCAGACTGGCGGGCGGGGTCGCGCACGATTTCAATAACCTGCTGGCCGTCATCCTCGGCAATGCCGAGCTCCTCTTGGAACCCTCCGAATCGCTGGAAAAACAGACACCGCGGATCGAACAGATCAGAATGGCCGCCGGTCGCGCGGCTGAGTTGACCCGGCGATTGCTCAGCTTCAGCAGAAAACAGGTGCTCCAGGAAACTGTGTTCGACCTCAGCGAGGTGGTGAAAGAGACCGCTAAATTGCTGAAGCGCATCCTCGGAGAAGACACCCAACTGGTGATCAAACTGGGTCCATCCCCGCAACGAATCCGCACCGACCAGGCGCAAGTCGAACAAACCTTGATGAACCTCGCCGTCAACGCGCGCGACGCCATGCCCAACGGGGGAAGTCTCGTGATTGAGACGTCCGAAATCAAACTGGCCGATTCCGACGCCCACGCTCATCTCCCTGCGGCCTCCGGGGATTACGTCGTACTCACCCTCAGCGACACCGGCGTGGGTATGAATGAAGTGACGAAGAGCCGGATTTTTGAACCCTTCTTCACCACCAAGGAGTCGGGCAAAGGCACCGGACTGGGCCTGGCGATCGTGTACAACTTCGTCCAACAATCGCGAGGCTTCATCGAGGTTTACAGCGAGGTCGGATTGGGCACAACTTTCATGCTTTACTTTCCCAAAGTCATGACCGCGGCAGTAACGGCCGTGCCGTTTGCTGCCGGAGACCTCGTCGGCGGAACCGAAACCATCCTGCTAGCCGAAGATGAGGATCCACTCCGGGAACTCGTCAGCGAACTGCTCCACTCCATGGGCTACATCGTCATCAGCGCTGACAGCGGCGCCAAGGCTCTGGAGCGCGCACAGCAAACCTCCAACCCCATCGATCTTCTGCTGACGGATGTGACCATGCCGAGCATGTCGGGTCGAGAATTGGTAGAGCGGTTGACGGCGCTTCGGCCCGGAATCAAGGTCATCTACATGTCCGGCTACACCAATGAGGTGATTACGCGAAACGATCTCATGGCGTCGGACGCTGCCTTCGTGCACAAGCCTTTCACGCGGGAAGAGATCGCGGCCGCAATTCGGCGGGTGTTGGATAACGCAGCTCCGGCGCCGGTCGAAAGCCCAGCCGGGCAGCTTCCGGGGGAAGGCTCGATCAGCTCGGGAAGGTGAGGTTGCTTTGCCGGTACAAAAAGATTCTCGCCATGACCAGGATGTGGGTTTTAACCGAGCGGCGCTCATGCGTCACGTGGGTGACGACCTGGACCTGCTGCGCGACATTGTCAATCTGTTCCTCGAAAGTGCTCCGCAATTGTTGAAAGAGATCCGAGATGCGGTTGCCGTGGCCGATGGCGAGCGTGTCGAACTGGCGGCCCATGCACTGCGCGGCGCGGCCAGAAACTTTTTTACTGCCGGCGTCGAGGACGCTGCGCTGGTCCTGGAAACGATGGGCCGAAGTCGCGATTTGGCCCATGCTAAGAGCGCCTGCGGCGTTCTGGCGGCGGAGCTCGACAAATTGCGTTCTTTGCTGCTCTCGATGCTTCACGGCGGGAAAACGTGACGTGGCGTCATGACCATTCTGATCGCGGACGATGACCGCGTGCTGGTGCAGGTGATCAGCGTGCGGCTGAAGAAGGCCGGGTACAGAGTAGTTATCGTGTACGACGCCATGCAGGCCATCGTGACGGCTCTGCGCAACCCGCCTGATGCCATTCTGCTGGACGTGAACATGCCGGGCGGTACCGGACGGCAAGTCCTCCGCCAGTTGAAGAACTCGCCTAAGACCAGCCAGGTTCCCATCATCGTCATCACCGGAAGCAACGAACCCGACGTGGTGGAATCGGTGAAGGCTTTGGGCGCGGATGAATTCATGTCCAAGCCGCCGAATTTTGAGCGCTTGCAAGCGATCTTGAAGGCGCGGCTTTGCACGGAACGGGTTTGAGACCAGCCAATTTTAGTCAGCGCGTGCGCGGCAAGTCCCGGGAAGGGCACATTTGACCCGCCGATGAAAGCGGTGACTTTGTGAGTCTAAAAGCAAGAATCGTAACCGGCGTGATTCTCGCGGTTGTTGTTCCCCTCGTGGTCGGCACCACCGCCGTTATGAATATGCGCAGGATGGCGGCCGGCGATCAGGACCTCTTTTACGACGGCACGGTTCCCCTGACCACCCTCTCGCAAGTCACGGCTCTTTTCCTGAGAATGCGCATCGCCTCCAGAGACTTGCTGGAAGCGGAGGGAAAGCCCGCTGCCGCCAACTATGACCGGCAACTCGATGAGCTATCGGGCGAGATCGACAAGTTATTAGGAGCATACGCAAACACCCCACTGATTCCGGAAGAGAAGATCGCTCTCCAGCAATTCGAGGAAACCCGAAAGAGCTATCTCGATAACGTGGCGCAACTGCGCACACTGTCAAAAACAAACCGCCGACAGGATGGCTGGCGCATCCTGCACAGTGAGCCCTACAACCTGGTGGTCGCCTCTCACCTGGCTGCCATCGACAAGCTGGTAAGCATAGAAGTCGAAGAAGCGAAGCAGCACCTCGAGATCAACGCCGGGCTGGCGCGCAGTTCCATGTTGGAGGTGCTGGCAGCGATGTTCCTGGCGATTGTATGCAGCGTCGGAGGAGGCTTGTGGCTGGACCATTTGCTGTCGAAGAACACCCGCGTGCAAGAGGCCCTGCAAGCCAGCGAAGAGAGATTCCGGCTGGTGTCGCGAGCCACCAACGACGGGATATGGGACTGGGACCTTGTCACCGGGAAAGGATGGTGGAACGAGAACCTGCAAACCACTTTTGGGTACGCTCCCAATGAGATTGAGCCGGGAGTCGAGGGCTGGAAAAGCCACATCCATCCCGACGACCGGGAGCGGGTCGTTCAAAGCATTACGCGCGCCATCGAAGGTGGCCAAGTCAGTTGGGTGGATGAGTACCGCTTCCTTCGTCGCGACGGTTCGTATGCCGACGTGCTCGATCGCGGCCATGTGAGCCGCAATGCCGATGGGCGTCCGCTACGAATGGTCGGGGCCATGACGGACATCACCCAGCGGAAACGGGCCGAACTGCAGTATCGCACCCTCTTCGAAAACATCAATGACGCCGCGTTCGTGACCAGCATCTCGCAAGATGGGATGCCGGCCCGATTCAAGCAAGTCAATGATGTGGCTTGTCGCCGCCTGGGCTACAGCCGAGCGGAACTGCTGCAATTGTCCCCCGAAGATATCGATGCGCCGGAGTTCTTATCGCAGCGAGCCTCCGTGATGGCGCGCCTGGCAGCCGGCGAGCCCGTCCTGTTCGAAACGCTGCAAGTGGCCAAGGACGGCCACCGCATCAGCGTCGAGCTCAGCGCAAGGCGGTTCAATTTCGAGGGTGAGCCGGCGGTGCTGGCCATTGCCCGCGACATCACCGAGCGCAAGCGTGTCGAAGCCGCTTTGCGGGAAAGCGAGGAGCAGTTCCGGCAATTAGCGGAGAACATACACGAGGTCTTCTTCATTGTGGCCGCGGAACCGCCAAGAATGATTTACACCAGCCCCGCGTACCAGCAAGTCTGGGGCAGGTCCCGCGATGAGCTCTATGAACGGGCCAACGCATGGACCGATTCTGTCCACCCGGAGGACCGCGAGAACGCCGTCGAGGTATTTCGCCGCTGTTTGACCGGAGCTCCGGTGGAGTCGGAATTCCGCGTGATTCGACCGGATGGCGAGCTTCGTTGGATCCATGCGCGCAGTTTTCCCGTCTGCGATCCCGGAGGCAAATTTCTGCGCGCCGTCGGCATTGCGGAGGACGTCACCGAGCGCCGGCGAGTGCTGGAAGAGGTGCGCGGCGCCAGAGCGGCCGCCGAGGCTGCCAGCCAGGTGAAGAGCGAATTCCTGGCCAACATGAGCCATGAGATCCGCACCCCCATGAACGGCATCCTGGGCATGACCGAGCTTGCCCTGGACACGAATCTGACCCGTGAACAGCAGGAGTACTTACTGGCCGTGAAGTCCTCGGGGGAGTCGCTGTTGCGTGTGCTCAACGACATTCTCGATTTTTCCAAGGTGGAAGCCGGCAAACTGGACCTGGAACTGATCGAGTTCAATTTGCAGGATTGTGTGGGGGAAACGGTCAAAGCCCTGGCGGTGCGAGCCCATGAAAAAGGGCTCGAGTTGGCCTACCAGGTGGGGTCGGAGGTGCCCCAGCGGGTGGTCGGCGATCCGGTCCGCCTGCGCCAGATTCTGACCAACCTCATCGGCAATGCGATTAAGTTCACAGTCCAGGGAGAGGTCGTGTTGACCTTGAATGCGGCATCCCGCGACGACGGCAAGACCAGTCTGAATTTCGCGATCCGGGATACCGGGATCGGAATTTCGCCGGAAAAGCAGGCCAGCATCTTCAAGCCCTTTGTCCAAGGCGATGCCAGTACCACGCGCACCTACGGCGGCACCGGGTTGGGGCTGCCGATCTCGGCGCAGTTAATCGACTTAATGGGCGGCCAGGTTGCGGTGCAAAGCGCGCCGGGCCAGGGAAGCTGCTTTCAATTCACGATTGCGGTGACGGTCGCCCCGGAGACGTCAAAACCGTTACCCGCCAAACCGGAAATTCTGGTGGGAGTAATGGTGCTGGTCGTGGACGATAACTCAACCAACCGCGAAATTCTCGTGCACGCGACCCGCGATTGGGGCATGGTGCCGTCTGCGGTCAGCGACAGCGAAGCGGCACTTCAGGAGGTGGAAGCTACCCTGCAGCAAGGCAAGCGTTTTCGGGTTGCCCTGATTGACGCGCGTATGCCTGGCATGGACGGATTCGCCTTGGCAGAGCGGCTGCAGCATGATCCGCGAATGGCGGGAGCGGTCATCATGATGCTGACCTCCTCCGGGCAGCGTGGCGACGCCGAGCGTTGCCGGCAGCTCGGCATTGCCGCTTACCTGGTGAAACCGATTGAAATCAAGGACCTGATGCAGGCCTTATTGTCGGTGCTGGGACAGTCTCCGGAGGTAAAGCGTCCGTTGGTGACGCGGCACACCCTGCGCGAAGATCAGCCAGGTCTGCGTATCCTGGTCGCTGAGGACAATCCTGTCAACCAGACGCTGATTCTCCGAGTTCTGCAAAAGCAGGGGCACGCTCCGGAACTGGCGCGCACCGGCCGGGAGGCGGTGTCGCTCGCTGAAACCGGCCGTTTCGATCTGGTCTTCATGGATGTCCAGATGCCCGAGATGGACGGCTTTGCCGCCACCGCGGCCATCCGCGAACGTGAAAAAGTCAGCGGCGTCCATCTGCCCGTCTACGCCATGACGGCTCACGCCATGAAAGGCGATGAGGAGCGTTGCCTGGCCGCTGGTATGGACGGATATATTTCCAAACCGGTGAACTTCAGCAAGGTCCAGCAGGTCTTGGAGGGAGTGCGAGCACAACCACCCCATCCCACTCGGGCTTGGGACAAATCTCAAGCATTGTCCCGCATCGGAGGGGACGAACAACTACTGCGCGAGACAGCGGCAATTTTTCTTCAGGAGTATCCCAAGGCGGCCTCGGATATGCGCCGGGCTTTGGCCGAGCGCGATGCCGGGATGCTGGGGCGAATCGCACATCGCCTCCAGGGCGGGGTCGGATGTCTCGGCGCCGGACAAACCTTGTCGGCGCTCGTGAAGCTGGAGGACAACCTCCGCCAGCCAGACTTGGTGCGCATGAGCCGAGCCGTCGCTGACGTGGAACGAGAGCTTGCTTGCCTCCGACAAGCGCTGGAAGAATTCTGCAAGGTGCCATATGAAAGTATTGGTCGCTGAGGATGATCCGGTAGTCCTCCATCTGCTGGAGCGGCTGTTGGCCGTCGAATACGAGGTGGTCACGGCACGCGACGGTGCGGAGGCATGGGAGGCTCTCCGCCGGGATGATGGGCCGCGGCTGGCGGTGCTGGACTGGCAGATGCCGGGGATGCAGGGGACCGACATCTGTCGAAAAGCCCGGCAGTTGCCCGATACGCCGATGTATCTGCTGCTGATCACCGCCACGCGCAAGAGTGGAGCGGACGTGCTGGCGGGTTTTGATGCGGGCGCGGACGACTACATTACCAAGCCGTTCGATGCCGATGAACTGCGTGCCCGTATCGCCGTCGGGCGGCGCGTGCTGCAACTCCAACAAGCCCTGGCAGAGCACGTTGCCGAACTGCAGGAAGCGCTGGCCTGTGTCCGCCGCCTGGAAGGGCTGTTGCCGATCTGTTCCTGGTGCAAACGCATCCGCAACGACCAAAACTACTGGGAGCAGTTGGAAACGTATCTGGCCGAACACTCCGACGCTACCGTCACCCACGGAATCTGTCCGCAGTGTTGCGAAAAACTGCGCGCCGAAGGGAAATGGATTGTTCACCAGCGATAAGTAGACAACGTCAGGCATTGCGCGGAAAGCGGAGTTAATCCTTTTCCGCGATCTTCGCGGCGCGTCCGTGGCGATAGGTGACGCTCAGCAGGTGACCACCGTTGGCGTACTTGACCACCTTCTCGTCAGGGTCTGCGCCTGCTGGCTGCGGCACTCCCATGCCGACTGCGAAGTCCGCCTGGATTTCGTTCATGCCGGGCTTGACCTGGTGGTTGCGGATCGCCTCCCACACTTCCGCCGGCCAGAAATGGTAGAGCTGGTGCGGATCTTCGTAGAAAAACATCTCGTCAGCATAGATTTGGAACGAGCCGCCGGATTCGGTGCCGATGGGCACGGCGTAGCTGCGGCCACCCATTTCGAATATCGCGGCAATCTGGTGGTGGTTGGCGCGCCCCGGCGTGGGCTGCGCAACGACGTCCGTGATGTGCAACTCCTCGATCGGGCCGAGCAGCCCCTTTTCGTGCGCGAAGTCGGCGCGACGATGCACCCGATCATACGGATAGTAGGTGTAGCGATAGCCCTCTTGCACCCAGACCGGCTGCTTGGTTACCTGGCGCGCCGACGCCAGGTCGTAGGCATGGAGCTTTTTCGGGACAACATAAGCCTCGCGGTTCAGCGGCACCGCCGTGGTTGCGGGCTTCTTGGCGGCGGGCTGCATGCGCTCATAAATCACGAATCCCAGCCGCACCGCGGCCGCAACAATCGCAATGATAAACACCCACTGCAGCAATTTGACGCCGGTGGATCTTCGCCGTTTCACCATATTTCGCTTGCGATTGTACCGGGGAACCGCCAATAATGGCTTTACTACCTTAGCCCGTGGGGTGCCCTTGCAAATTTTGCGCCGCTTCCGCTTCATCGCTCTGGTGTGCCTGTGCGCGCTCGCTTCGGTAGCAGCGCAGGGCGAAAAAGCGCCGGTTTCGATTCTCGCCAACCAGAACCGCATGCCCGCCGGCAAACTTGAGGCCGGCGTGCTGAACGTCCACCTTGAAATTGTCAATGGCGTCTGGCATCCGGAGGCCGACGACGGCCCGCGTTTGTTCGTGCAGGCTTTCGGCGAGAGTGGCAAGCCGGCGCAGATTCCCGGCCCCATGCTGCGCATGCCGCAGGGCACCACGGTCCACGTTGCCGTTACCAATACGCTGAAGACTACGGCCACCGTCCACGGCCTGGACACCCGTCCCGGAGACACCAAAGACGTGCTCGAAGTGCCTGCCGGCGAAACCCGCGAGCGCACTTTTGTTGCCGGCGCTCCCGGCACTTATTTCTATTGGGCGCGCACCACTGAGCCGGTTAAGTTTCTCCCACTACTTCCGCCGCCTCTGCAACCGCTATTTGAGGATGCCCACCTGAACGGCGCCTTCATCGTGGACCCACCGGGCGCGGTCGTTTCCGACCGCGTGTTTGTAATCGAAGCGATGCTCGTCAAACCCGATGTCGTACAGGATGGGTTTGAAGTCGTCTCCATCAACGGCAAGTCGTATCCGTTTACCGAGCCGCTGGAATACACCGCCGGCGACACTATTCGCTGGCGCGTGATCAATCCCGCCTTCAGCGAACATCCCATGCACCTGCATGGCGCGTTCTACAAGCTGCTTAGCCTGGGCGACTGGGAAAAGGACACGCAATTCGCACCCGGCGACCGCCAGTCGGTGGTCACCGAGGACCTCAAGTCTGGCGCCACCATGATGATGGAGTGGTCGCCCGAACACGCCGGCCGCTGGCTCTTCCATTGTCACTTTCAGTTCCACATGTCCAGCGACGAACGCGTCCCTGGTTTCACGCACCCCGTCGCCAGCCAGTACAATCGCAAAGGGCCGGCCGCGGCCGCGTACCGGCACGGCGGCGGCGCCATGGAAGCCATGCCCGACATGGCCGGTCTGGTGCTCGCCATCAACGTAAATCCGGCTGAGGGTGCGCCGATCGCAGCGACTGCCGGCAAAGCAGCGCGAAAGATCGATCTCATCATCGAGCCGAACGCGGAAGCCGGCGCCAAGGAACCGAAGTTCTCCTGCGCGGTGCGCGAGAAGAACAAGGTTGTGGTTTCAGAGGACCGCGCGGTGGGTCCGCCGATCTTTGTCACGCGCGGCGAGCCCACCGAGATCACGGTTCTCAACCACCTGAAGTTGCCAACCACGATTCACTGGCACGGCCTCGTTCTCGAGAGCTATTACGACGGCGTAGTCGGTGGCGGCGTGGGAGACCAGATCACGCCGGCGGTCGCGCCCGGCGGCAGTTTTGTGGCGCGCTTCACTCCCACGCGCGCGGGCACGTTCATCTATCACACGCACGCCGCCGACCCGAACCAGCTAAGCGGCGGCATCTATGGCGCGCTGATTGTCCTGGAACCAGGCCAGTCGTTCGATGCCGAACACGACAAGCTGCTGGTGATCGGCACGCGCGACACTTTCTTTGACGCCAAGCGCATTACCATCAACGGCATGGAGAAGCCGGCGCCGATGACGCTGGCGCGCGGCGTTAACTACCGGCTGCGCCTGATCAACATGGCGGCGAATCTGCCGGCGAACTTCCGCCTGGGCACGGCAGAAAAAGCGGCGACGTGGCGCGCCCTGGCCAAGGACGGCGCCGACGTTCCCGAGCGTTTGGCGAAGCCGGGCGATGCCGTGCTGCACATCGCCTCGGGCGAGACCTACGATTTCGAGTTCCGCGCCGATGCTGCGGAAGAGATTCCGCTCGAAATCCAGAATCCCGTGAGCCAGGCGAAGCTGAGCACGAAAATAGTGGTGCACTAGCGCTCTCGGCGGCGATATCCGCGTCCATAAAGTTACTAACGGGTAAACATTAGAGGTGCCTACCCCCCTCCCACTGCCAGTTAGTGGAATCAGCTAGTTACGCACGGTATACCGCTAGAATCCACGGTAACCGTGGGCAGTTTTACGGGAAATCAATAACTTACGTCCGAGTTTTCTGGAATACATAACATATTGTGTTGTCAAAGAGCAAAGGCCACTTCTGACCACAAGATATAGGGCCGTAAGGTAGTCGCACCCCCTGCGGCCCAAAATGTGACGCCGGATTATCCAGCTACTGACATTGTAAGCAGTTAGTTAACTGTGTCAATAGGGCTTAGTCACAGGTGTGTGTGACGGAAAAGCGGGTCATGCGGTTGTCGGTTTGGGTTGCCACGCCATTGCCGATTGCTGGAACTGCCCCACCCTTCACCAAAACCAGGCGAATGGGTGAATCACCCGCCGGAATTCAGCGGTTGTTCAGGCAATGCCCACGGTGAGAGAATGAGCCCTTCCTCGGAAGTTCCCGCAGAGTTTTGTACAGGAGGAACTGCTCATGTCAGTTGGTGAGAAGTGCCCGCACTGCGGGAAGCAGACATTCCACGATAGGGGAAGCCATCGCTCGTGTTCGGCGTGCGGATGCATTGGCTGGTCTTGGCAGCATCCGGTCAAGAACGTCGGGAAGGGTAAGGGGAACAAGTGCCACAATTGCGGCAACCAAACCCTTCACGCAATCGCCGAACTCGCGAGCCAAGGCGCACGCGAATACCACGTCCGGCGTTGCGGCGTGTGCGACTTCAGTTGCATAGAACCAGCGGTTGTGGCCTGAAGGGGCCGCCTGACGGTTTATGAAAGACCAAAGACTCGAAATCAAAGACATCGTGAAGCACATCGACGATGCTACGCTCGGTAAGCTCGACGTGCCAGAGTTTCAGCGAAAATTCGTTTGGACGGCCGAGAAGACCAAGAAATTCGTGGACTCTCTTTGGCGTGGGTACCCTGTCGGCGCGTTTCTTCTCTGGGAGTCCAGCTACGATTCGCCCAAGACGGCGCTTGGTGTGCAGGCACAGAAGCAGTGGATTGTGGATGGGCAGCAGCGAGTCACCTCGCTCGCGCTTCTTTTCGGCAAGAAGCCCTATTGGTGGGGAGGGAACTCGGAATGGAACAAGAGCCTCAAGAAATTCGACGTGCTGGTCAACGTCAGTCTGCCCAGTGACGCCCTTGAATTCGGACTTCCGAATCCGGTGCGGAAGAATTCACCCGAGTGGGTTTCGGTCAGGAGCATTCTTGCGTCGCCCAGCCTATCCGAGCTCGCGGAACAGATTTCCAAGCGAGACGGATGTCCCGGTTTTGCGGCAGTCCACGAGACGCTCCAGTCCGTCAGAAAGATTGAGAGCTTTCCAATCTTTGAAATAATCATCGACCACGATTTGGAGGATGTCGCCGAGATATTCAGCAGGCTTAACACTGCGGGAACTAAAATCAAGGAGAGCGACGTAATCATTGCCCTTGTCGCAGCCAAGCAGGAAGGCTGGGTTCGGGAAGAGTTCGACCAGTTTCTCAAGGATTTGGATGAGAAAGGGTTCGAGCTTGACCCAAGCGTTCTTATCAGAACGTTGGCAGTCATTGGCAAGGGAGTCGCACGTCTGAAGGAAATATCGGGAGACTTCTGGGATTCGTCCAAAGAGTTCGACAAGGCTTGGCGCAGCGTGAAGGATTCGATAACCTTCGTCCACAAGAATCTCGTGAACCACGGCGTGCTGTCGTCCGAATTACTCCCTGCCCACAACGCCCTCATCCCTCTTTTTTTCCTCCATGCGCACTTCAAGGGCGAGTTCGATTTCGACCGGGGTTTCCGCTGGTTTCTGTTGGCGATTGGAGACGGACGGTACAGCGGCTCCGCGACCACCACCCTCGGCCACGACATCAAGCTGGTCAAGGTTGCCAAGTCATTCGACGATGCCGTCGTGTCACTCGAAAAGGAGTTGCGGATATCCGGCGAGTTTAGTCCCGAGGACTTTCAGAGGGACTACAGGGAAGATTTCTACCGATTGATGCTGTACCTTTGCGCCTTCCGGCGCGAAGCCAAGGATTGGATGCATCAGGACATCAGGGTCGGCTTTGACCGAAGCGACAACCAACTGAACGAGGGCTTCAAGCCGGAGTGGCACCACTTCTTCCCGAAAAAGGTTCTGCGGGGCAAGGCGGACGACTCGACGGTCAATTCTCTCGCCAACATCGTCGTGCTCAACGAAAAGGCGAACCGCTCGTTCTCTTCCAAAGAGCCTCGCCAATACTTGAAGGATTTCGAGGTCAAGACCGAACGCCTGAAGGAACAGTTCATCCCTACCCAGTCGGGTCTGTGGGAGGTCGCGAAGTACGAAGAACTGCTCGACGCAAGGGCGGAGGCGCTGGCACAAGCTGCGACCGACCTCTTGAAAGAATTGGCTGATAGAAGCTCGGCATCCTAACGACGATTCAAAGGCGACTGGGATTGCTGCTTTGGTCGCTGCATCGTGCGAGAATGTTGGACTGCCGTGAAGACTTTGCATCTGGGCATGCTCGTGAGAAACGCGGACTCCTTATCGCCACCGGGCTGGTGGCCCGTATCTGCAGCAGCTTGGGGGTTCTTTCATTTCGCCGGTGGGCGGTTCGATCTCCATCGGACCGATCTCGGCTGTGTCGAAGTGCCGGAAGCTGCTCCACTTCCATGCCCATGAAGAACCCGCCGCATCCCGGAGATTTCATCCGGACGGAAATCATCCGGCCTGCGGGGCTGACGGTAACGGCCGTGGCTAGAGCGCTCCGGGTTTCCCGGCCCGCATTGTCCAGCCTTTTGAACGGCAAGGCAGACCTTTCGGGCAACATGGCGCTGCGCTTGGAGAAAGCTTTCGGAGTGAAGATGGACACGCTGATGCGGATGCAGGTCTCCTACGACATCGCCCAAACCCGTAAGCGGGAGAAGCAAGTCCGTGTACACCGGATCCACCGGGCAACTCCCGTTCACGCGTGAGAGCGCTGGTTCGAGATTTGCAAGCCCACATCTGCCACAGGCGGGCAGGAGTGGGGCACCGTCGCACCATCCGGCGCGGAAAATCACGCATGGTACAATTCTGCCGAGAAGCGAACGAAGTCGTGGATTGTCTTCGGATAGTGCGCACGGTCACCGTAACGTAGCTCCCCCCTGAGATCGTGAGTGAGGGTTTCCGTTTTTGACGCCCCGGCAACGTCAGCATAAGGTGCCTCTACTTTTCGCGGACCGGGGTGTCCATGATCGGCAAGACAATCACTCACTATCGCGTGGTAGAAAAGCTGGGCGGCGGCGGAATGGGTGTGGTGTACCGCGCCGAAGACACCCGGCTGGGCCGTCCCGTGGCGCTGAAGTTCCTGCCGGACAAAAACGCCATCGACGCACAGACGATTGAGAGGTTCAAGCGCGAGGCGCGCGCCGCCTCCGCCCTCAATCACCCCAACATCTGCACTATCTACGACATCGACGAGTACGAAGGCCGGCCCTTCCTGGCGATGGAACTGCTGGAGGGGGAAACCGTCAAGCACCGCATCTCGGGCCGGCCGCTTCCGGTGGAAGAACTGCTCGACCTCGGCATCCAGATGACGGAGGCCTTGGACGCCGCCCACTCGCGCGGCATTGTGCACCGCGACATCAAGCCGGCCAACCTCTTCATCACCCCTCGTGGGCAGGCGAAAATCCTGGATTTCGGCCTCGCCAAGCTGTTGCCACAAGCGCAGAGGGTGGCGGAAGCGGTCGGGGCCACACTGGGCTCGGTGGACGGGTTGACGGCGGGACTCACCAGCCCTGGGGCGGCGGTGGGCACCATCGCCTACATGTCACCGGAGCAGGCTCGCGGAGAAGAGGTGGACGCGCGCAGCGACTTGTTCTCGCTGGGAGTTGTGCTCTATGAAATGGCCACCGGCCGTGAAGCCTTTCCGGGCAACACTTCCGCGGTGATCTTCGATGCCATCTTGAATCGCGCTCCGGCCTCTCCGATCCGGCTGAATCCGGAGCTACCGGCCGGGCTGGAGCCGATCCTGAATCGCGCGCTGGAGAAAACTCCCGCCGCCCGCTACGAGAGTGCGGCCAGTTTCAAGGCCGATTTGCAGCGCTTGAAGCGCGATACGGAGTCGGGACAGGCCGCCGCCGCCGCGCCCGCGGAAAAATCCGTCGCTGTGCTCTACTTTGAAAACCTGAGCGGCGCCAAAGAGGATGAATACTTCCGCGACGGCATGACCGAGGACATTATCACCGAACTATCCAAGATCAAGGGCCTGAAAGTGTTCCCACGCGCAGCCGTGCTGGCGCACCGCGATAAGCCGGTGACGGGCCCGCAAGTTGGCCAGCAACTCAACGCCGTCCACGTGCTCAGCGGCAGTTTGCGCCGCGCCGGCAACCGTCTCCGCATCACGGCGCAACTGGTGGAGACCCGCACCGGACACTCGGTTTGGGCGGAGCGCTTTGACCGCGAACTGAAGGACGTCTTCGAAGTGCAGGATGAAATCGCGCGCAGCATCACGCAAGCGCTGCGGGTCACGCTGTCTCCGCAAGAACAAAAGGCGATCTCCCGCAAGCCCACCGAAAACACGCAGGCCTACGACTACTATCTGCGCGGACGCAGTTTTGCCCGCCGCGTGACCCGCTCCGACCTGGAGTTTGCTCTACAGATGTTCGAGCGCGCCAGCGGGCTGGATCCCGATTTCGCGCTTGCCTATGCGGGCGCGGCCAACGTCTGCGGCGAGTATTACGAGTGGCATGAGCACGACGAACGCTGGATTGGCCGGGGCCGCGCGGCCGCCGACCGAGCCCTGGCCTTGGAACCGAATCTTCCCGAAGCGCTGGTGGCGCGCGCCCGCATCGCCTATGCCCAAAAGCACTGGGACGACGCCACCCAATATGTTCGCCAGGCCATCGCGCGCAAAGCCGATTGTGAAGGCGCCTATTACGTGCTGGGCCGGGCTTTGATGGCCGCCGGCCGGCCGCAGGAGGCGGTGCCGCTGGCGGAGCGTGCCGTTACCGCCAATGGCGACGACTATAACGCGTATCTGCCTTTCTATCTGGCTTTGGAGCGAGTGGGACAGAAGGAAGCCGCCGGCAAGCTGCGTAGTGCGCAGGTCCGAAGTCTGGAGCAACAACTTGATCTGGTTCCCGACGACGTACGCGCGCGTATCCTGCTGGCCACCAATCATGCTTGGTTCGGCCGCGCCGATGAGGCCATCGCGCAGTTGAAGAAGGCGGTGGAAATGCGTCCGAACGACGCCAACATTCTGTACAACGCAGCTTGCACCTATGGCGTCCTGCTACAAAGAACCGAAGCATTAGCGTTGCTGAAAAAGCTGCACGCGACGGGAAATCTCAACCGGGATTACGCTCGCCAGGACCCCGATCTCAACTGCCTGCACGGCGACCCTGAGTTCGAAGCCATGGTCGGCGCTATGGCAGTTTAGGATTGTCTGTATCGGTACCTGGGGTGGCGCAGGCCATCAGGCCTGCACTGTCGCCATCATTCCGGCTTCAGCCGCTGAGGTACATGGAACGGCGGCTACACTATCTCCGAATCCGGTCTAGTTGATGGACGCTATCCGGAAGCGAGAGCGTGAATTCGGTTCCTCCGAGCCAACCCGTTGCGCTCACTGGTTAGAGATTTCGGTGCGCAGATTGTGCCACATGGATTCGGGAATGCTGAGAAAAGCTTTTACCACCTCGGGATCGAACTGGCGTCCTGCCAAGCGGGCGATCTCCTCTCGGGCGGCGATCAGCGATTGCGCTGGGCGGTAAGGCTGGTTCGAGGTGATGGCGTCCAGCGTGTTCGCCACGGCAACAATGCGTCCCCCCGGCGGAATCTCGCTCCCCTTGAGATGGCGCGGGTAGCCGGTTCCGTCCCAGTGCTCGTGGTGCGCGTAGACGATTTCGGCGGCTTCGGCGAGAAAGGGAATTTTGCGCAGCAGCTTGTAGCCGCAGTAACAGTGCTGGCGCATGACCTCAATCTCCTCAAGTGTGAGCTCCCCCGCCTTGCGCAGGATAGAACGCGAGATGCCGGTCTTGCCGATATCGTGCAGGAAGGCGCCGCGGGCAATGACGCGGATCTCATCCGCGGGCAGGCCCATCGCTCGGGTCAGTGCGATGGTGAAGGCGGTTACGCGCTTGGCATGGTGTCCGGTGTCAGCGTCCCACAGGTCGAGCACGTCGCCGAGCGCTTCGAGAGTGATGTCATAGGATCGCTCCAGATCGCTTCTAGCCTTGACCAATTGTTCGGTGTGCTGTGACAGTAATGTCAGAAAATCAGCGTCCGTAACCGCGGACGGGGATTGCCCGGACGCCGCGGCGTCGGCGAGCGTATCTGAAACTCGCGTGCTTTCGGCACGGAGTTCTTGAAGGAGACGCTTGGGGTCCTTGGTGTCCATAATGTTCGTCTTCGGGTATACCACTGCCGTCAACCGGATTATGCTCCCGCGTAACCGTAGAGAACAGCCCATCGCGAACCGCGAGGCAGCGTCTCAGGGATGCGGTTGGGGACCTTCGGCGGTGATCAGCAGCATGGCGCTGCCGGTGGGGATCTTCACGCTCTTCTTTGACTGAAGGACAATCTCACCGATCGGGTTGGTGTCGCCGGCTTGGGCAATTTTCAGGTCGTCAAAGAAATCGTAGGCGCCACAAGCAGAGGAGGCAAAGACCCACAGCGCCAATCTGCGATGGGCGCTGCTGGTTGCGCACCCGGACTCTGCGGTCAACTCGGCCAGCACCCCCTCCGGCACTGGGTCGCCGACGACCGCGTCACCGTGCATGACATGGCCACCGCCGCGATACACTACGTCATCGCCGATTTGAACGGTCGTCCAATTGGCCGGAGATTCCCCGCGGTACGGGCTGTGGCTCGGCAACTGCGCGTGCCGCACCGCCCGCGGTGAGGCGATGGCGCGCAGGCTAGTGGTGACTGGAATGGTGCGTCCATGGCTGCGGACCTGATCGAATCGAATGCGCAGGTAAGAGCCGCCGTCGGAAATCAAGCCTGCCTGCAGCACTTGCCCGTTCACGCGCGAGCCGGAGCGAATCTTTGTGCCTGAAGGCAACGGCACGTCCTGCGCGATGCTGCCGGCGATCGGCTGGCCAGGTTTGGCCTTCATGGCATCGAGGGTAGAGGTCAGCGTGATCGGCAAAGCAGTCCCGGATGGGATCTCTTGGGCCGACACGCATGCTGCCCATAAAAGGATGGCGATAATAACCCTCAATCTGCGTTCTCCCGTAGGAGTCCGTCCTCTGCCGCCGGCCCAGCCGCACGAAATGCTTCCTCCCAGCCTTGAAGTGGCCGACGTCCGGTAGAAATCAGCAGACAGCCGTTCTCGACTCGCAACTCGACCGTGTCACCCTGTCCGCACTGCCCGCTGAGACGCTCGGGAATTCGGATACTGCGGGAATTGCCGATGCGGACGAGCTTGGTGTTCATGCCGCTACGCCCTCGCGATTACATTCTAATCACATCGCACACTCGCGTCGGCCAGAAGCGGAATGAATGTTGGGACGAAGGGTGCGGTGCGCCGAGGCTGCTTAGAAGCACTGCCGATCAGATTGGATCGCTAATTTTCAGCCTGTTGGTGGCGTAACCTCGGCGGCTGCAAGCAATCTATTCGGCGTCGAGCAGTCGGCGAGAGCGGCAGCTAGTCCCAGCCCAAACACGCACTTTTCTGGCGGAGGCCCAGCATGGAGGTTCCGGTTTCAGTCTACTGTAACCGTTGCGACAAATGGTTTTCCGTCGAGCCGTCCGATCTGACCCATCTGAAAGGTCGAAGGCAGGCTCTGTGCGACGACTGCGGCAATCCTATCTACCTGCCAAGCCCGCATATGTGGCCGCTGGTCCGGCAACGAGCCGTCGATCTCCTGCAATCTGTTTTGAGGCGTTCCAAGAGCAGCCGCGTGCCCTAATTGCACGGCCTTTGCCGTAGCAGCCAAGCAGGGGCGGTGGCTAGGGCCAGCAGGGGCAGCCGCAGTGGCTCGGAATGCAGCGCCGTAGCCTTCAAGGGTATGCGCAAGCTGGGGCCGCTGATCAACAGAGCAATGCAATTGGCGATCACCGCGATGGCGCATCCGGTCTGAAACAACAGAACCAAACCGAGCCGAGGACAATGGACAGGCGAGGCGAGGTACTCGGCAGAGGCGATTCTTGAAGCGGGATCGCCTCTGCCGGCTGCGAGGCCGTGACCGCCATGAGTCCACCTCAACTCATGGGGTGCCGTAGCGAGCCGGAAGCCGCCAAGGAATTTCCAGGGGCGGCGCCCTGGCGAAGCATCTTGCGCACCGCAGGCTGGTAGCCGCGGCTCAGGGGCACACGCGAGCCGTCGCGCAGCCGGACGTGCATGCTGCCGCGGGCGGGCATGTGGTACTCCTGCACGCGCGGCAGGTTGACGATGGCGTTGCGGTGAATGCGCATGAACTGGTGCGGGTCGAGCGACGCTTCGACGGTGGCCATGGTGGCGCGCATCAGGTGGCTGTTGGGGCCCACGTGCAGGCGGACGTAGTTGGCGGCCGATTCGATCCAGTCCACCTGATCGACGGGAATGGCAAAGACGCGCGCGTCAAGCTTGACGATAAACCGCTGCATAAACCTGGGCTGAGTATCAGCGGGCGGAACACTCGGCTGATTCATGGCAAACCCCAGCGCTGGATTGAGATTGTTCATGGACATGCCTCGCAGTGTCGCCATCTTCAACACCGGCACGGAAGAATGGCGAGCCTGAGCACTAGAGCGAAGGAAGAAGAAAAGGTTACGCCGTCGTTTTTGTAAATTTTTGGCGACAAATAGGTGTCGGCTTGCGGTTTTCGCGATCCGAGAGCCGAAAGCCGACAGCTAATGGCTGAATCTACCGCGCGAGGTTAGCTTCGACAGGGGTGACGGAGTGTTTGCTGAGCACGTCCATGGCGGCCAGCACGCCACCCGATTTGTGGGGAACGCCGGCGGCGCGCAGGCCCATCTCGACGCCGGAGAGCGTGCCCATGAGCATGAGGTCGTTGAAGTCGCCGAGGTGGCCGATGCGGAACACCTTGCCTTTTACCTTGCCGAGGCCGGCGCCGAGCGACAGGTCGTACTTCTCCAGCGTGATCTTGCGGAAGGCATCGGCGTCGTGGCCTTGCGGCATCAGGACAGCGGTCACGGAGCTGGAATATTCACGCGGATCAAGGGCGAGATTTTCCAGTCCCCAGGCTTCGACGGCAGCACGCGTGGCGGCGGCGTGGCGACTGTGGCGCGCGACAACGTTCTCGAGGCCTTCTTCGTGCAGCATGGCGATGGCCTCTTTTAAGCCGTAGAGCAGAGTGGTCGCGGGCGTGTAGGGGAAGTAGCCGGAGGCGTTGTCCTTGAGCATCTGCTGCCAGTCCCAGTAGGAGCGGCTGAGACGCGCGGTCTTATTCGCGGCGAGGGCTTTTTCGGAGACGGAGTTGAAGGCCAGCCCGGGCGGAAGCATCAGGCCCTTCTGCGAACCGCCGACCACGACGTCAACTTGCCATTCGTCCTGCCTGAGTTCGGAGGAGGCAAGCGAGGAGACGGCGTCGATCATGAATAGAGCGGGATGGTGGGCGGCGTGGATGGCCTTGCGGATTTCCGGAACGCGATTAGTGACGCCGGTGGAGGTCTCGTTGTGGACGACCATGACGGCCTTAAAGGCGTGGCTGTGGTCTTCGATGAGACGGCGCTCGACGTCGGCGGGATCAACGCCATGGCGCCAGTCGCCGGGAACGAATTCCACATCGAGCCCGTGACGGCGCGCGACCTGCTGCCACAGGGTGGCGAACTGGCCGGTTTCGTACGTCAGGACCTTGTCGCCGGGAGAAAGGGTGTTGACGATGGCGGATTCCCAGCCACCGCTGCCCGAGGAAGGAAAGATGATGACATGGCCGGAGGTACGGAAAATGGACTTGATGCCCTCGAGGACTTCGTGGCCGAGGCGGGCGAAGTCGGGACCGCGATGGTCCATGACGGCGGCGTGCATGGCGCGCTGGATGCGGTCGGGAACGTTGGTGGGGCCGGGAATTTGCAGGAAGTGACGGCCGGGGCGATAGGGCATGATGCGTGCCTCACTGGCGATGATGTCGGATGGCGGCGAAGTTTCTATTGCGACATAGGGAACAGGAAAATGCAAGCGGATCAGTTTGATTTTGCGAACATGTAGAAGAAAAGCGCCGCGCCCATGATTACCACTCCCCCAAACGCCCTAACCAGCCACGGGGGCAAGCTCCTAATGGGGTGCCAGGAGCCACGCTTAAACCAATCCGCGTGCCCATCCATAATTGCCTGCGCTGATGCAGGACGGAACGCCAAGAATAATCCCAATGCAAGCCAAATCAGGCCCATTGCTGCCAATCGAACATCCTTCATGCTGCCGCCTCTTTTCCTTCACGTCACAAGCGCCGATTCCAGCACGCGAGCGACGTGGATGGCCTGGCGTCGGGCGCCGGCCTCGATCTGGTGGCGGCAACTGGTGCCGTCGGCGACGATGAGCGCATTCGCGGGCGCCTGGCGCACCGCGGGAAGCAGGCTGCGCTCGGCCATCTTCATCGAGACCTCGTAATGCTCTCTCTCGTAGCCGAAGGCGCCGGCCATGCCGCAGCAGCTTGAATCAATTACTTTGACGGAAAGGTTGGGAACAAGCTGGAGCACGCTGACCACGGCGGGCATGGCGCCGAAGG
This sequence comes from Terriglobia bacterium, assembly GCA_020073185.1. NCBI lineage: Bacteria > Pseudomonadati > Acidobacteriota > Terriglobia > Terriglobia bacterium. The sequence continues at coordinate 20,101 of JAIQFT010000029.1, read as the reverse complement.
CTTTCTGGTGGCAGTGGCCGTGGAGGAAAGCCGTCCGGGGGCCGTGATCGTGGAGGTCGAGCTTGAGATTGCCTTGTCCGCTTTCCTGCGAGATGAATTCCTCGAACAAAAGCGCCTGCGCGGCGATGGCGTCCACGGCGTCGCCCTTGAGGAGGGCTTTCAGTTCGTCGCGGAAGGTGAGAAGGCACGAAGGCTCGATGCCGATGATGGGTACGCCGCGCTGGACATGTGGACCAAGGGTGGCGACAACGCGGGAGAGTTCTTCGCGCGCGGGTTCGACCAGGCCGGCGCTGAGAAATGTGCGGCCGCAGCAGAGAGGACGGCCGCGGTTGGGTTCGATGACGTTGCAGCCGGCGGATTCGAGAACGGCGCGGGCGGCGCGGGCGTTTTCCGGTTCGAAGTAGCGGCTGAAGCAGTCAACGAAGAGGACGACTTCTTTCCCACCCAGAACTTCCCCACCCTGTTTCGCCAACCCCGGGCGAGACAAGGGTGGAGCAACCGCGGGTCTGTAAATATCGCCGCGCCACGCGGGCAATTTGCGGCGGGCGCTCAGGCCGGTGAATTTTTCCGAAAGAGCGGCCAAGCCGGGGATCGAGTTGCGCAGGTTGATCAGGGGAGCGAACCGGCTGGCCATCGGCGCGTAATGCGGCAGGTAGGCGGTGATTTTGGTGCGGGTCGAGACGCCCTTGCGCTGGTGCCACTGGTGCAGGAACTCGAACTTCATGCGCGCCATGTCCACGCCGGTAGGACACTCGCGGCGGCAGGCCTTGCAACCGACGCACAGGTCCATCGTCTCCTTCATGGCGTCGGAGGCGAAGGCATCGGGACCGAGCTGACCGCTGATAGCGAGGCGCAGGGAATTGGCGCGGCCGCGGGTTACGTCCTTTTCGTTGCGGGTGGCGATGTAGGACGGGCACATGACGCCGGCGTCGAGCTTGCGGCAGGCGCCGTTGTTGTTGCACATCTCGGCGGCGCCCAGCAGGCCGCCCCAGTCGGACCAGTCGAGAACGGTCTCGATGGGCTTGGGGCCGTAGCCGGGCTTGTAGCGGAACAGGCTGCGATCGTCCATGCGCGGTGCACGCACGATCCTGCCGGGATTGAACAGGCCGCCGGGATCAAAGGCATCCTTGACCGCTTCGAAGGCGCGCACCAGGCGCTCGCCGAACATCTGCTCATGAAATTCGGAGCGGCTGATGCCGTCGCCGTGCTCACTGGAGTGCGAGCCCTTGTACTCGCGCACCATGGCAAAGGCTTCCTCGGCGATGGCGCGCATCTTCTTGATGTCTGCCGGGTCCTTCATGTTGAGCACGGGGCGAATATGCAGGCAGCCGACGGAGGCGTGGGCGTAGAGCGTGCCGCTGGTGCCGTGCTTGCGGAAGACGTTGGCCAGGCGATCGGTGTATTCGGCGAGATCGTCGAGGGGAACGGCGCAATCCTCGATGAAGGAGACCGGTTTCCCGGCGCCCTTCATGGACATCATGATGTTGAGCCCGGCCTTGCGGACGTCGGCAAGCTCGGACTGGGTCTTGTTGTCCACGGCGCGCACGACGGAGTTGGGGAAGCCGTGGTCGGCGAGCAACTCTTCTAGTTTGCCGATGGAGTCGATGAGCGCCGCCTGCTCCTCGCCGGCGAATTCCACGAACAGCAGGGCAGCGGGGTGGCCGCGGACGATGCGGTCAATAGTGGGGCGGAAGGTGGCGATAGCGTGCGCCAACTCCAGCATGGTGCGGTCGAGCAGTTCAACCGCGGAGGGATTGAGCTGGACGATGTGGCGCACCATGTCCATGGAGTCGTAGAAGCGCTCGAAATGGCAGACGGCCTGCACCTTGTGCTTGGGAATGCGGTGGAGCTGAAGCTTGATGCGGGTGAAGAAGCCGAGCGTGCCTTCGGACCCGACCAGAATTTTTGCCAGGTTCAGCGGGGTGGCGTTCATCATGTAGAGGTTGTAGCCGCCGACCTTGCGCATGAGCTTGGGAACGCGCTCCGCGATGTCCTGGGCGTGGTTGCGGTAGAGCGCGCGCAGGGAGTCGGCGAGGGCGGCGACGCGGGGCGCGATGGGGTTTCCGCTCTGCGAGACCTCGCCGAAGAGGCAGCGGGCGCCGTCGGCGAGGACGGTTTCGATCTCCAGGACGTTGTGCACCATGATGCCGTACTTGATGGAGCGGGCGCCGGCGGAGTTATTGCCGGTCATGCCGCCGAGGGTGGCGCAGTTGGAGGTCGAGACATCCACCGGGAAATACCAGCCGGTGGACTTCAGCTTGGCGTTCAGGTGGTCCAGGACGATGCCGGGCTGGACGACAGCGGTGCCGCGCTCGGGGTCGAGTTCGAGCACCTGGTCCATGTGGCGCGAGGTGTCCAGGACGAGCGCCTGGTTGACGGTCTGGCCGTTCTGCGAACTTCCGGCGCCGCGCGGCAGGACGGGGAAGCCTTGTTCGCGCGCCAGGGCAATTGCAGCTTCGACGTCGGCGGTGTCGTGCGGCAGGGCAACGCCGATGGGCTCGATCTGGTAGATGGAGGCGTCGGTGGAATAACGCCCGCGGGTGAAGGCGTCGAAGAGAACTTCGCCGCGAAGCGCCTGGCGCAGGCGAGCGGCGAGTGCGGGATCTCCGATTCTGTTACCCACGGGCTTAACCTATAAAGGATGCAGTCCGCCGCACCCTCAAAGTGGCCAACAGGCCACCTTAGCCTCTCGGCGTGGCGGGAGTTGCAGGATATCAAAAATAGACTTGCTTGCCGTGAAAATGCAGCAGACGATACCGCGCGCCGGGCGACGTAAAGGCATTTCTGCATATGCCGGCTGTTGCGGTTAGAACTCTACTTTGGCAGCGAACTGAATGATTCTCGGATTGCCAATAGTTTGAGTGATACTTCCGAAATTACCGGCTGACATAGACCCGTTTGGATTCGCGAAATGGGGAGTATTAGCGAGGTTGAAGAACTCGACTCGAAATTGCACTCTGCCCCACTCCTTGAGTCTGGCGCCCTTGAAAACTGACAAGTCAAGATTCACGAAGCCAGGCCCCCGGAGAACGTTGCGCGGCGCATTTCCAACATCGTGTAGGTGCGATCCTGTAAAACGAGACGTGTCGAATGCGCTGACATCAAAGTACTCCTGCAAGGTACGCTTCGCAGGGGGCAGATTCGGATCGCGCAGCAGGTCCGGGCGTAATCCTTCAAGACCCGAGTCTTGTATGCCGCGTACGACATTGATAGGCGAACCAGAATGCGCTACGAAGATACCGTTAACCTGCCAGCCTCCTAAGACGGCTCGCCAGATACTACTACGGTTTCCTGGAAACTGCCGGTCACGTCCAAATGGAAGTTCGTAGATATAGCTGAATACCAGATTGTGAGTGATGTCGTCGTCGGCGACACTCCGCTCCCGAGCTAGGTCGAGCGGATTCTGAGGCTGATTGTGCGCATTGAGGTTATGACCTAAGTTGAAAGGAGCCGGTCCATTATCCATGGTCTTGCCGAAGGTATAGGAAGCCAGGAAGCTTAGGTGGGAAGAGTATCGCTTGGTTGCTTTGACCTGCAAGGCATTGTAACTGGCGGAACCTACGGCAAACTGAGCTTGTATCTGGCCGAGCGCGTCTGTGATGCGATGGTTGGCATTGAGGTTCCCCACAGCGTAGGGAAGCTTATGGCTGACCGATCCAACATACCCGGCTTCTAATGTCGTAGTGGAAGTGATTTCACGCTGTAGGGTGAGACTGTACATCTGAGAATAGCCGGCGGGGAAGTCCGGAGCGACAGAGAATACATTTTGCTGGGAGTTGGTAGCTGTCTCAATTTCGCCGGGAGTCAGGCGGGCGACAGCGGGTGAAAGTGGAATGGACGTAATTCGCGGCACTCCAGTATCGAGGTAGTAGGAAAAGGGTGGCCCACTGAAGATATCATTGAAGAAGCTCTGTTCCACGGCGTAGGGATAGTTTTTGGTGAGTATGTCGCTACGAGCGTCGTTTTCGGGCGAATAGTGGATGCCGTAGCCGGCACGCAAGACCGTCCTGGGAGTCACTTGAAGAGCAAAACCGACGCGCGGGGCGAAGTTGTTTTTGTCGGGTCGCACCAGGGAGTCGGAGTTGCCGCCACGACCCGCCAGCAAGATGGCGCCGGAAGCCAAGTCGAAAGTTGCCGCCTGATTGCGCGCTTCCGTATATGGACTTTGATACTCGTAACGAATTCCGTATAGCAGCACGAAGCGGTTAGTAGCTTGCCAGGAATCCTGTACATACCCACTGCCCTCCCAGCTCCGGGTGGTGGGAGTGGTTAGTTGCAGCCCTTCGGTTACGGTGAGCGGTAAGCCGAGTAGCAAATCGGCTACATCGGAGCCACCGTTGCCATAAAACGCGTTGGGATCAAAAAACGAGAAGTAGGGATCGCTGGTTAAACTGGCAAAGGGACCGCCATAAAACTGGAAGCCGGTGGGAAAGAAGGAAAAGCGCGGTTTAGACGTGAGCCGACGGTAATCGACACCTGCCCGGAACTGATGCCGCCCTAGTCCGCCGATTAAGCTGTCTGCAACCTCCACATTTCGGTCCTGGAAAAATAACGGCTTAAATGTCGAACCGCCAGTCTGGTATCCGCTCCCCAAAAAGACAGCCGGAAAACCGGCGGTTTGAGGAAACCCGGGGAGGTTGACATTTCCCACGCCAAATTGTGCCGCCAGGTTCCTGTTGTTCAGTAGGCTGAGTTGACTCAGAGAAAACCTGGTATAGCCCAATCTGATTTCGTTGCTCCATCGCGCTGACAGCAGGTGCGTTTCGGCAAGCGAGACAGATTGGCTCCGCTGCTGGGTCTGATCGCCAGTGTCAGCATCACCCCCGCCGCTGACCGGTATGTGTCCAGCAAAGCGGTCGCCGAGAAGGGATCCGAAGTCGCCGTAATGATAGGCCACGAAAATACGGTCGGTGTCGGAGAAATAGTGATCGATGCGTGAATCGCCGGTATTCAAATCGAACGCATACCTCTGATGGGAATTGAAATTATTGAACCACCCATTAAGAATGCCCGGCAGAGTGGGTCGAGGGAAAAAATTCAGCAGCGTTGCCTCGCCGGCTGCGCTGACACGGTTCGAAGGAATGATGTTGCCAGGAAATCGCTGGGACGTATTAGGGTCAAAGATTGGGATCTGCTTCCCGGTGCGAGGATCCTTTAAGCTCGAAAGGTCCACGTCACCGTTCGGCAAGAACCGGACTTGATCCACGGGCGGAACCGAGTCCAGGAAAGAAAAAGCATCTCGCAGCCTTTCCCGCTCGTAAGAAACGAAGAAGAAGGTTCTGCCCTTCTTGAGAGGTCCACCCAGTGTCCCGCCGAAATTATGTTGATTCAATTCCGGCGGCTGTAGAGAGAAGAAGGTCTTTGCCGCGGTTGCATTAGGACGAAGAAATTCGTACAGGCTGCCATGAAATCGGTTTGTTCCCGCCTTGGTCTGAATCGCTATGACTCCTCCCGCGGAGCGGCCAAATTCGGGCGCATAGCTGGAAGTGAGGACCTTGAATTCTTCGACGGAATCTACACTGGGGCGAAGGCTGGTGTCATTGTTGCGATTGGTCGTAACTTCCACGCCGTCCACAAGAATTGAATTAGCGAACTCTCGCTGCCCACTGATCGAAAGGTTCACATTGTTGCCTTGGCTGCCGCTCTGAACCCCGGCAGTTAGCCGGGCAAGGTCGAGGAAGTTTCGTCCTAGAAGGGGTAAATCCAAGATCTGGCGTGACCGGATCACTTCGCTGGTCTCCGCCGTCTGGGTCTGTAGCCCGGTCGCCGGCGCGACCACGCTGATGTGCTCGGAAATCGCACCGATTTCGAGTTGCGTGTCGGCACGAACTTCTTGATCAATCGAAAGTGCCAGGTGGCTGAGCTGCGCAACACGAAAGCCCTGCTTGCTCAATGTAATCGTGTAAGTTCCGGGTGGAAGCTTGGCCAGTAAGTACTTGCCAGAGCCGTCGGTGGAAGTACGCTGGGACAATCCGGTCGCTTCGTTCGCAGCCTTGACCTCGACCCCGGGAACCACCCGCGCTTGCGGATCGGTGACATGGCCTGCGATTGTGCCGGTGGTAGCCTGGGAAAAGCATAGTGATGTCGGGAGAACAGGAAGGGAGAGGCTGGCAAGCAGAGGGAAGATAAGACTGTTTCTGCGGATCCTTCGCGCTGCCCGCATGATGCCGTTCATGGTTGTCTCTGGCCCCCCAGCGCAATTTCTGTTTGACACAGCCTGCGGGCCAGGTTGTATCAATTGCGGGATTAGGTTACTGCAGCATCGCGCCGAGAAGATCGTTTTGCTCATCTGCCCGCCGGCAAATCGTAACGGGGAATTCGACCACTCAAGCTGCCGTCAGCCCCGGACTCTCCACCGTATCTGCAAGCCTGGCATGCGCCGTCCGCAGTGCCTCCCACTGATAAGCCGGGGCAAGGGCAAAGGCAGCGCTCGCTGGGTACCAGAGATACCAGCTAAAAGCTGTCTGCTTCCAATCCAGGACACCGTATGCGGTCAGCCAGTTCAGCAGGCTGCACAGGCTAGTCAGGAAGATGGCTGCAGCGAAGGCGCTCCACACCTTGCTGACGTATCCCCACCCCATTTCTAAGGCGGAGCGGCGCAGGAAAATCGCTTCCAAGAGCAAAACGCTGAGCAAATAATCGTTGGGCCAGGTGAGTGCGCGGCCGTATGTGACCGGTGAGGTGCTGCTCCACATTCCCACAACGATTCCATGGATGACGATCAGAGAGTAGGCCATCGCGGCGCCGATCAGCACCATGTCCACTGCTTTTGGCTTGGCGAGCATGCCGCACCTCCGGTATAAGCGCAGGCTCAGGAAAAGGCCGCAGGTTAAGAGCGCCATCTGCGTTGGTCCCCCGATCACGCCTCCCCAGCGCCGTAGGGCGTCCGACAACTGAGTGTCCCAACCCTGAGTCAAATAGTGAAGAGGATTCATCTCGGAGTTTACCGCCAGCAGATGCTTCAAGATTACGCCTGTGAAATGGCACACCGCCGCTAATATGATGAACAGCCACGCCAAGCGTAACGGTTGATCGGAAGAAAACTGCCGGTAAGCCGAGATACTCAGGACAACCTCGAGAGCGCTGAAAATTATCAGGATTAACGCTCCCTGGTAGTCAAAGTAGTAGCGCAATACGGATGGATTGCCGGTGACAAGCCAGACCGTGTGGGTGCAGATTCCGGCCAGCAGATGCGCGGTAACAATCCCCAAGATCCAATCCGTCAGGGAAACCGACGGCAGGATCAAGTTACGAGCACTCATAGGTGGACCTCGATCATGCGGCGGTTCCTTGCGCACGACTCCAGATTCGAACCACTGTGGTGGCCACCGCTGAACCTGTCTGCCGTCCAAAGAAACTCGCGACCAGCGGTTCGATCACCGCCGTGAGGTCTGCGGGCCGCACCCCGGGTCGGTTGCACGTTTGCAGTACAGCCTTGGCGGTGCGCAGCCCCATGTAGATGCTTAGTTCCGCGACCAATTTCTCGCTGACAGCTGGCGGCAAGGCCGGTCCCAGCTCCTCTGCCTGGCCGGAATCGGGATGCTGGTCGTTCCACGCCTGAATCGCCCCACGCAAATGTGCCAACCCTTGTTCGAGAGGAAAGTCAGCCGCCAACGGGTGCAGGACGTCCTCGTAGAGACGCAGCCCGGCCTGAAGCTGTTCAAGCCGGTTACGGCAAGCTGCGCAACGGCCGAGATGCCGCTTGACCCTGGCGCTGTCGCCGGCCTGCAACTCTCCATCGAGCGATGCCATATTGTCGAGCGATGTCATAAGGGTCGCCGCCGACGGGTGGAGAATCGCTTTCTCTTGCAGCCATTGGATGAGGGTTCTCAGTGCGCTTCGCACGGCACCTCCCGCTTGCCGAAAGCCTTGCGGATCTTGTCTCCACCCCGCGCCAGCAGAGCGCCCACGGTTCCCGGTTCAATACCTAAAATCCCACCGATCTCTTTGTACGTGAAGCCCTCGCTTCTGAGCTGCAGGCACTCGAGCTCTCGCGGGGACAGTAAGCGGAACGCTTGACGGACCGCTTCCGACCGTTCCAATTCCTTGTCGGGAGAATGCCGCTTGTCGGCGCAGCCTCGAGCCAGGTCCAGGCTCACTGAACTTCTTGCACTCAACGACTTCTGCTGGTCGAGGATGTAGTTACGGATCACGCGGAACAGCCATGCACGCCCAGCGGAGTGAAGCGCGCCGCTGGCGCGTTGGACATAAAATTTCAGGAATGTTTCCTGCACTGCTTCCTGTGCCAGACTGCCATCCCTGGTCAGCAGGAACGCATAACGGAGCAGGTGTCCCGCTGTAGATTGGTACAGTTCGGTCACTTCTTGCTCCAACGACGCAGAGGGGGAATGCTTCTTGCTGTATTCCTCTCGCGCCGCGCGAGCCGGGTCGTCCGCCTTGTTGGGCAAACTATCCTCCCCCGAAATGAAATCGCGCCGCCAAGTGGAATGTCTGTTCTTTGGCAGCGAGGATATCAGATGGGCGCTGCCGCGAAAACCAGATAGGGCTAGCGCGCCCAAAACGCCCGAGAACTTCCGCGGGCAGGCTGCACTTGCACCGCTGGTCCACGCCAATTCGTATGAGACGATCATTTCCCTGGTCTAAGAATTCTTGCGATTGCTCATACACTTGAAACTGGCTGGGAGCAATCTTCCCGCAGGACAGTGCCAAGGTTTCGAAGATCCGTTCGTAGCGGAACAAGGGCTTTGGGTAGGGCTTGCGAGCGCCTGGAGCCGATCCGCCCAACTTCACCCTTCTTGAATTTCGTTTAATCCTGCCGACTGGCTTCGAGGCGCAGGTCGACTGGGTCCACGAATTCGAAGCCGTATCTGGACCCGTAGTGATTCCTAACGACAGCACGCAGATTGGTTTCGGCACCGCCCCCAGCATCAAATCTTAGCCGCACGTTCTGGTGGACGTGAAGATCGCCATAAACAATCGCCCCCAAGCCACACTGACTGATGTCGCGGCACACGCCTCGATAAGTCTGATTTCCGGTGGTCAGCACAGCGAGCGGGGAGCCCAATTTAGTTCTTGGCACTCTTCTTTTCTCTCTGATTCTGTGCGAAAGGTTCAAAGCTGAGGCCGCCCGATTCAGCACATTTGTGACCCAGTTAATGACGGCTATTCTCATGCAGTACTCGGTTACAATGTCGAGGTTCTGCCCGGCAAGTTTCGGTTGCGCAGGCGCATCGCGTCTTGTCCTAACGAAACTGGAGCGGAGTTCTTCTGGTTGTACTCCTCTCGCATCGGACTAGAGCGATTCCACGGTTGCTAGGCCGGTCCTTCCACCGTAGGATGGCGGCTACACGGAGAGCGGAACTGCTCTAGCGGGCAGCTCCTTGAGGGACAGGGACGAGGATATCAGAAAGGAGCTGCCTTTCCTGCCAGCACCGACGGCATTTTTTTTAAAGGGACTGTAAAGAAAGTGCGTGCCTGATTCGTCTGTTTGAGCAGAAGTAGAGGCTTCGCATTCCAGACGGCGCTGCGGTCTTATGCGCCAAGTAGGGAAGTTGTGCCATCACCAACTGCATGAGTCACCTGCAATAGCGATTCCAAACATCGTGGGACGGCGTTAGCGATAGGCCAGTAAATGGTAAAATACCATCGTGACGTTGCTGGCGCCCGCAATCACACGTATTCTCATCGCAATTCTTGAGCAAGTGTGGGATTGTCCGTAAACGCTTTTTCTGGCGCGTAAAAGGTCGTTAGGGAGAAAGGACGAAGACAGCGTGAAGAGCGATCAAAACGCGCAAGGCTTCAGCATGATCGAGCTCCTCGTCGTCATCGCAATCGTGCTGATTATAAGCGCGGGTGCGCTGTTTCAGTTCGCGCCGGTGACGAAGAATGCGCGCGTGGAAAATGCGTTGCAGACCACTCTCGGGCAAGTCCGCAATGCTCGCGGGCTCGCGATTGACCAGAGGAGGCGATACCGTCTGAGCTTCCTGGCTCCCAGGACGATTCAACTAGATCAAGTCGTGGTGGATCCAGCCACAGGGGTACAGTCGTTCCTCTTCGTCAGCCGCATCGATCTGCCCCAGGACACACAATTTATTGCCATTTCGGGAATTCCGACTTCGGGCAGCGGGACGCCGCCTGACTCGTTGCCCACCACCGGGGCGGCGATCGACTTTAGCCTGGATTACGGGGGCGGCGGTACGCAAATCTTTTTCCAGCCCGATGGCCGGGCCCTGGATGCGGTAGGTCGGCTCAACAATGGAGTTGTGTACGTAGCCCGGCCGGGTGAACTGATGTCGAGCCGTGCAGTTTCGGTTCTCGGCGCAACCGGGCGCGTCAAGGGATGGCGTCTGATTCAGAGCGGCACTGCTAAGGTGTGGACCGAATGAACACCTTGCCAACACCGGGTCGGTCAAGCCGGGCGCAGCCCTCGGCAGGCTTCAGCCTGCTGGAAGTCATGTTCGCGACCGTGATTCTCGCGGTGGGCCTCTTGGCCCTTCTGGCCGTATTTGCACAAGCTGTATCCGCCACGAAGTATTCGCGAGAAGATCAAATCGCCAAACAAAAGGCGCGTGAGGCGCTGGAAGGCGTGTACAGCGCCCGCAATGACACCGCGGTTGCCTTCGCTGACATTCAAAATATTTCCAACGGGGGAATCTTCAAGGATGGATTTCAGCCGTTGTATTTGCCCGGGACCAACGGCATCGTGGGAACGGCGCAAGATACCACTACGTTTGATCGCACGGTTTTGCCCGGTCCCGATGGCAAGCTTGGCACCGGCGACGATGTCATCGTCCCTTTGGTTAACTACCAGCGCCAGATCCTGATCACCAGCATTACCAATCCGGATGGCAGCACCAATCCCGACCTGCGACGCATTGCGGTCACCATCCGGGTGGCAAGTCCCGAACGTGGACAGCGCGACTACGTAGTCAGCGGATTCATCTCACGTTACCCGTAGGAGCCATGAAGGAAAAGGGATTTACCTTTGTCGAACTGATGGTTGCCATCGCCGTCCTACTGGTGGTGATGGCGGCGGCCACCAGTTTGTACCAGAAGTCCGTGCAAGTCTCCACCATGGTTACGCAACAGGCGGAAATGCAGGCGGAACTCAGAGGGGCGGCGAATCAACTGGCGCGAGATTTAAACCAGGCAGGAACCGGGATCCCAATGGGGGGGATTCCCATTCCCAGCACCGCTTCCGGTGGGACGAATCCCCAGTTCGCCTGCGATAGCGTCAGGTGCTACATCACGGTGAACAATAAATTTACTCAAGGCGTTCTGTACAAGGTCACGCCGGCCAACGGCGTCGGGCCCAACGTGGTGCGAGCCAGTGACGCGATCATCATCACCTACATTGACCCTGGACTGAACTGGAGCGCATACACCACGCAGGTGGCTGCCAAAGACGGCACCACCCTAACCATGCCGGCCGGCACCACGCCGGCGCTCGGTGATCCCGCTGTTGGGCTAACTATCGGCGACGTGCTTTTGCTACAGAATGCGAACGGCGCCGCGGCCGGGGTGGTCACCAACTTTGACACCACCACCAGAGTCATCACATTTGCCAACCTCGATCCGTTGAACATCAACCAGTCCGGCGCTACCGCCGGTAATATCAAGTCCCTGGAGTTCAGCCCAGTACCCGGAACCGCTCCCTATTACCCTGCCATTACCGTTTCTCGCATCATGATGATCACCTACTTCATTCAGCAGATCGACACACCCAGCGGCCCGGATACGCAGTTGATGCGCCAGATTGGCGCCAGAACTCCTACGCCGGTGGCGGACCACATTGAGGACTTGCAGTTCACCTACGACGTCTTCGACACCAATACCAGCACTCTTACCACCGCCTTGCCCGACGCCGCCACCGGATCCCCCGCAACGCCGGTACCTAACCAGATTCGAAAAATCAACATCACCATGTCGGTCCGCTCCCCCCGTCGCAATGCTCAGGGGGTTTACGATCACTTCTCCCTCACCACCTCCCTTGGCCCGCGCAACCTGAGCTTCCATGACCGTTACAACTGAGGTGTCAGGTATGTCAGACCAACATTCAGGCTCGCAACGCACACAAATGCAACGCGGATTTGCGCTGATATCGGCATTATTGTTGCTGATGCTCATGTCCGCATTGGCGGTGGCCGTCCTTATCAAGGTGAACACCGAACAGCGCCTCCAGAAAACTGATTCGGGCAACAATCTGGCATATTACGGTGCTGAGGCCGGTATGGAAAAAATGACGGCTGACCTCGGTACCCTGTATGTTCTGAATGCCGCCCCGAATTGGTGTGACATTACGAATCTGCAAACCGGGTTTCCCTCGTTTGCGGACGTGGGGGTTACCTACTCCACGTATGCCATCACCATTCCCGTTCCTCCCGCCGGCTGTGCCGCTCCTCCGTCGCGCGTGCAGACGATCAGCCAAGGGCCGAACGCAGGATTGTATGCGCAGATAGTCCCCCTCACCTTGCAGGTGACGGCTTTCCGGCCCGGCGGTGAAGAAGTGAGCATGGTGCGCCAGGTTGAAGTGGCTTTAATCCCGGTTTTCCAATTTGGTGTTTTTTCCGAAAGCGATCTTAGCTTTTTCCCCGGACCTCCTTTCGACTTCAACGGTCGTACGCAGACCAATGGAAATCTGTTTCTGGCCGCTGAGGGCACCCTCACCTTCCACACCTTCATCCGAGCGGCGAAGGATGTGGTCCGGGACCAGTTGGCTAGCGGAGCGAGTTCTACTTCTAATCCGGCTCGCACGGCAGCCATCAACATTCCGAAGCAGCCCGCTGGCTGTGACGGCGCCCAACCAGCGTGCCGCAATCTCACGGTGGCTCCTAACGAGGGCAGCTCGATTGGTGGTCCGAGCGCTACCTATGGCGGAACCGGCGCAGTCAACCCGAATTGGACTTCGCTGTCGACCTCAACCTATAAGAGCATGATTCTGAGCGGCAGCACGGGGGTCAAACCGCTGAGCCTCTCGTTTGTGCAAAGCGGTGTGAATCCCATCGAAATCTTGCGTCGTCCGGCGCCCGGCGAGTCGGTGAATTCGGCAGTGGGTGAATCGCGCTTGTACAATCAGGCGCAAATTCGCGTGCTGCTCTCCGATGATCCGGACGAACTTCCCGGGGGCGCCAGCGATGCCGACAACATCCGCTTGGCCGATGTGCAAACCAATGCCACCGCTCCTGATTACAGTCAAGGTGTGACGGCGGCAGTGCCAACCGGGTTGCCCGCCATGCCTTCCGGTTCGGGCAAGCCCTACGTCACCTACTTTGCCGAAGGATCGACGGCGGTGCAGGACCCAAGCAGTTGGTCTGGGAGCAGCGCGCAGTTTTGCCTGCCGTCGGATTGGGCCACTGTTCCTTCGACTCCGGCGCCAGCCAGCAGTTCCTTCACCTTGCTGAATTACGAAAGCAAGCCGGTCAATGTAGCCGATGCGAGAGCGGCGGTATTCACGGCTCCCACCACCGGTTATGCGCCTTTCATCGGCACCGCGAATCCGACCAGCCCTAATCCTGTTTGTTTCGCGACCGCGACGCAGGCGGCAGCGATGGTTCCCGTCCAAGCCGCCAGCGCGCCCGCTGCTCCGGGGACCACGTGGAACCTGATCGATGGCTACCTGCGGGTGGAGATTCGCCAGGCAGACAACACCTTCCTGCCCGTGACGAAGGAATGGCTGGAACTGGGTTTTGCCCGTGGACTGACCCCGCCAACCGCTGCTGCTCCCAATCCTGTTCATCCCAACGCGATTCTCCTTTTTCAGCAGCCGGCTGATCGCAATGGAAACGGTTCCCTGGACCCTCGGGTGGATGCGGTTCAAACCACTGCAAAAGTGGCGACCAACCCCCCCTGCGGAGGCTATCGCCAGCCGGCCTGTATCTATCAAACCGTGGTCAACGCCAAGGGCATCGAGAAGCCTGCCGAAGTGCAAACCGACACGCACTCCAACAGCGTCTACTACGGCGATGGCAACGACTCCACAAGCGTTACCCGGTACAACTGGTATCCCATCACCTTCTATGACGCTCGCGAAGGCGAACTGAGGGAGAACTCGCGCGCCTCCACGACTTGCAGTGTTGGCGGGGTGATGAACGCGGTCGAAATTGACGTCAAGAATCTGCAGAGATGGCTCAATGGCACGACCGGTACCAACGGTAAGTTGACGGAAGCGGTTTCGCAAAACGGATACGTGCTGTACTTCTCGGATCGTCGCGGAATGTTGCCCAATCCGAATGCCGGGACGGTGAAGAACGGCGAGTACGGGTTTGAAGACATCATCAATCCCGCAGTCGCCCTGGGTACACCGAATGGGACCATGGATACCGGCGAGGATGCGGACGGCAACGGCAGGCTGGACACTTGGGGGGCCGCGAACCTTGGCTTGGGCTTTGGCGCAGGCAAGTCAGGCAACCCGGCTGCCACGGTCGACTGCACGAGCATGGCGCGGAAGAATTGGATATCGGGTGCACGTCGCGCCGTTCGATTGGTGGACGGCAGCCGAGGCAACGTTCCAGTTCGCTGGGACACGACGCCGGTTGGCGGAGGAGGCTTCACTGTGGCCAGCGAGAATCCGGCTTACATTCTCGGCGACTACAATGCCAGCGGCGGGTTCACGGGCGCGCACGCTTCTTCCGCCGTGATTGCCGACACCGTGACACTGCTGTCCAACAGTTGGACCGACCGCGAGAGTCTTACCAGTCCGGCCGACGATGGAGGCCGCTCCGGGGCCACCACCTACTTCCGGGTTGCCATCGCATCAGGAAAGAACATCAATTTCCCCATACCAACTTGGGCCGGAAACCCCACCGTGCCGCGCGATTTCGGCACTGACGGGGGAGTGCACAATTTCCTGCGCTATCTGGAAAACTGGGGAGGCAGCAGTTCCAACTACATGGGATCGATGGTGAGCCTCTACTATTCGCAGTATGCGACCGGGATATTCAAGTGCTGCGGCACCGTCTATTCGCCTCCTAATCGTAACTACGCGTTCGATCTCGACTTTCAGGACGTCACGAAGCTTCCGCCGGGCACTCCCAAGTTCCGCGACGTAGTGGACGTCGGGTTCCAGCAGGTGTTCTAGCGGCGTCGTTAGAGGGCTCCATTGCTGCTTGACAGGCGCACGCGCCAATGAGGTACGACGGGATCCTGATTGCAGTGCTGGTGGCGACCCCGCTGGCGGGTTTCGTCATAGAACTCCTGCTGCGCCGGATGCGACTGCGCGGTTACGGCCACATCGCCGGCGATGTGCGCGCTATTGTCAAGGCCGTTCACGGCGAGACGGACCGTGATAGCGGCGACTTGTTGATCCGTGGCAGCATGAGTTCCTCGGCGGTCTTGGTCAGGTTCTCCCGTTCCGACCAGCGGCCGGGTCTCAACATCCAGGTGCCGGCAGCCGGCAATATTTCTCTCTTCTGCGTTCCCAAGGGTTATGAGACAGAAGCCGGGCGAACACCTCTGCCCTCATCCGACCTAATGTTCAACGCACGATTTCGACTCAGCAGCGACCACCCGGGGGTAGCGGAAATGCTCTTTTGCACCCCCACGATCCTGGCCGAAATCCACCAACTTTGCCGCTCATCCGGTAACTTTCTGACCCTCGAACAGCAGCGCTTGGAATTTAGCGAGTTGCTGCTCGAGGAAGCAAGTCTTTCCCACCGCGTATTGGACTGTATCCGACGGATGCTAACCATCGCAGCGGCTTCACGCCAGATGCCGGGAGCGGATTCCGAGCGCGTGATGCTATTTCCGCGCCGCTGGAATTGGTTTCGAACTGCCTATATTGGCGGGCCAATTCTGCTGCTGTCGTCGATACTGCTTCTTGCCAAGCTGCAAAAGCCGGTTGCTGTGCCGCATCCTCCGTCTGCGCCGTCCGGCATTGCACAGGATGAGGCGAGTCAGATCCCCGAGCTTCAGCACTGGCGATTGGCACAGCTTGGTGATTTCGATCCCGATGCCGTGGCATGGCTGCAACAGCAGGGGCAGCAAGCCCAAGCAGCCATCCGGGGCGTGTTCGCGGGTGAGGACCGCGAAGATTCAGCGTATGTTCTCAAGCGCATCTCTGCGTCGCCCGGGGATCCGAGCCGCTTGGTAGTGTTCTTGAAGGGACAGGTTCGATTCGACGCCAACATGCCGGAGATCGCCATCGCAGCGCGGATCACGAAAGATCGGATCGCCTCCATCGAGTGGCGTGGCCGCAGACCCGCGGGGCCGCCTGACGGGGATGGAATCTTTATTATTCAACGCTACCAGGACGCTTCCAGCTCCCTTGTCCTTTTCGCCAGCGGCGTGCAACTGGTCATCGGCCATCCGAAGGATTTTCATACGATCTCCTTGCAATAGAAGCAATCTCGCGTGTCGCATTGCTCCTCGCCACCAGTGAGGAGCTGCGCCCGAGATTACGAACTCCGGACTACCATCATGGCTGAGCGATCTTACTCTCCTCGCCGGCGATCTGGCCGTCACGCATGTGCAGAATGCGCCCGGCAAAGGCGGCTGCCTCAAGATTGTGGGTGATCATGAGCACTGTCTGGCCGAGCGTGCGGTTGGTCTCCTGCAGCAGGCGGAGGACGATTTCGGAATTCTTGCTGTCGAGATTGCCGGTGGGCTCGTCGGCCAGAATGATAGCGGGCTGGTTGATGAGCGCGCGCGCCAGGGCGACGCGTTGCTGCTCGCCGCCGGACAGCTCCGAGGGCCGGTGCTCGAGGCGATCGGCGATACCGAGTAACTTGGTGATCTGGTCGAACCAGGCGGCGTCGGTGTGTTGGCCGTTGCGGCCGGCGATGTCCTGGGCAATCTCGATGTTCAGGCGCGCGTTGAGGGTCGGCAGCAGGTTGAATTTCTGAAAGACGAAACCGATTTTGCGCTTG
Source organism: Terriglobia bacterium (assembly GCA_020073185.1). NCBI lineage: Bacteria > Pseudomonadati > Acidobacteriota > Terriglobia > Terriglobia bacterium. The sequence goes on along the minus strand of JAIQFT010000029.1, from coordinate 3,278 downwards.
CGCATGCGCGTGCGCTGGGCGTCGGAGAGACGGGCGAAGTCGTCGCCGTCAATGATGATGCGGCCGGAGTCGGCGTGGGTCAGGCCGCCGAGCATGTAGAAAAGAGTGGATTTTCCGCTGCCTGAGGGACCGACGACGGCGACAAACTCGCCTTTCTCGACCTGGAATGAGACGCCGCGCACCGCCGGCACTTCGACCTTGCCCAGGCGGTAAATCTTGGTGACGTTTTCGACCTGAATGATGGCGGCCATGCGGGCAATCTCTGATCTTAACATTAAGGATGCGCCGCCCGGACGCGCCGGAGTTTCGCGATATAATCCGCGACTTCAGGGCACTTTGGTGGGGAGACGCCTCGTATGCCGCTGCGATTGGACGCGCGCCGCGTAGGGAAGGTCACGATCGTGAAGTGCAGCGGCCGAATTGCGGCCGGGCAGGAATCCGACCACCTGCACCGGGAGCTCACGAAACTGCTGCCGGAACAGAAACATTTCGTGCTGCACCTGGGCGAGGTGGAGTTCGTGGATAGCAGCGGGCTGGGCATGCTGGTGCGCCTGCTGGCGTCGGCGCGCTCGGCGCACGGCGATCTCAAGCTGTGCAACGTGACCAAGGGCATCGCGCACACGCTCGACATTACCAACCTGAACCAGTTGCTGGAGGCGCATGCGTCCGAGGTGGAAGCGGTGTCGGCGTTCTACCAGCGCGGCGGCGTGAAAGACGGCGCGCTGCGGCCGGGGAAGACGGTGGTGTGCGTGGACCAGTCGGCGAACGTGCTGGCGTACGTGCGCGAGGTGCTGCGGCAGGCAGGGTACGATCCGCTGACCACGGCCAACGTGTCGGATGCGCGCATCCTGGTGAAGGCGGCAAGGCCGGCGGTGGTGATTCTGGGGCCCAACGTGATGGTGCGCGGAGGCGAAAAAAGCGACGCGCTACGGCAGGCGCTGCACGGAATTCCGACCATCGAGTTGGGAAGCGCGTTTTCGACGATTGATGCGGGCGAGGCAGCGCAACAGGTGCTGGCGCAGGTGAAAGCGCATACGGCCGGGAATTGACGATCTCGGATTGACTATTCGCTTGCCGCCTCTACTTCACGTCGACTTGCCCAACGCACGATCAGAACTAACCCTGCGAACAATATTGCGGGGAGCCAAATCCACAGCAGTTCACTTTGGAGAATGGCATATCCGCGGGCGCTGAAGAAACGCGTTACCGCGATTGGTGAAACACGAACCGGTCTCCACGGCAAGAAATAGCGGCGATTGTCAAAAGGCGAGAAAAACGCCACGCCGAGCCCGCCGTTCGTCATGGCGTCCAACAGTCCGTGGCTTGCTGTCGCCAGAAACAAATACGCGAAGACGGAAAACCTCCCAATCCCGAACACTCGGTGTCGCAACGCGAGAAGGACCACCGCACCCGCCAGAAGAACGGCGAAGACGACCGAATGCGTGAATCCGCGATGCCCCCAGAAATCGCCGTACCGAATGCCAAATCGAAACCCGATCACGTCAAGATCAGGCAGGACGGAACAGATTACGCCCGTAATCCAAATGCTCTTGGGTATTTGGGGTCGGTAGAAGCAAGTTCCGATGCTGAGGGCGGCCACCGCGTGCGAGAATGGAGATGCCATTGGTGGTTTCTTCAGTCAATGCCTTGTTTTACCTTACCTTGACTGCCCGCGATTGCAGAGACTCTGCCCCTCGATGTGTTGCCATCCTTCTTAATCGCGTTGATATGCCTTCTCGCCTCTTGCAACGCGTCCTTGACGCGCGCCGGCGCGGTGCCGCCCGCGACGTTGTGGCTTTCGAGGACGGATTCCAGCTTCAGGCAATCGAAAAAGTCGCGCTCGAATTCCGCGCGGAATGGCTTCAGCTCCTCCAACGTGAGGCCGTCGAGTTCGCATCCTTTTTCTAACGCCAACCGGACCGCCTGGCCGACGGCGGAGTGCGCAATCCGGAAGGGGACGCCTTTCTTTACCAGGTAGCGCGCGGCGGCGGTAGCGTTAAGGAAGCCGGACGAAGCAGCGTCCTTCATGCGCTTGGTGTCGAAACGGACAGCGGCCATGAAGCCGGTGGCAACTGGAAGCGCCTGCGCCATGCTGTCGGTGGCGGCAAATAGCGGCTCCTGCGCTTCCTGCAAATCCTTGTTATAGGCAAGCGGCAGGCCTTTGAGCACGGTTTGCAAGGTGGCCACCGCGCCCAGCACGCGCCCGGCTTTGCCGCGGATCAGTTCCAGCGCGTCGGGGTTTTTCTTCTGTGGCATGGCGCTGGAGCCGGTGGAGTAGGGCTCTGGCAATTGCACCAATCCGTACTCGACGGTCGAAAACAGCGCCATTTCCTCCGCCCAGCGGCTGAGGTGCAGGGCGAGCGAGGCGAGCGCGTGCAGATACTCGAGCTCGAAATCGCGGTCGCTGGTGGCGTCCATGCTGTTCGCGGAGATGGCTTCGAATCCGAGTTCAGCGGCGAGGGCGGCGCGGTCCAGTTCCATGCCCGGGCCGGCGACCGCGCCTGATCCCAGCGGTAGGACGTTGACGCGGCGGCGGCAGTCGGCGAGGCGGTCCGCGTCGCGCAGCAGCATCTCCACCCACGCCAGCAGCCAGTGCGGGACCAGAACGGGTTCGGCGCGTTGCAGGTGCGTGTACGACGGCATGACGGCCCCGACGTTGTGCTCGCCTTTGCGTACGAACTCCCCGGCAAGGACGGCGATGGCAGCGCGAAACGAGTCGATGCTGCGGCGGGTGTAGAGACGAAGGTCGGTGGAGATTTGTTCGTTGCGGCTGCGCCCGGCGTGCAGCTTGTATCCAGTGTCGCCGATCAACACGACCAATTCCTGCTCGACGAACTGGTGGATATCCTCGACGCCGGGAAAGTCGGCGGGATTGGGCGCGGGTTTGGCAGCCAGAGTGCCCAGCCCGGTGAGCACCGCATCGAGTTCGGTGGCGGTGAACACGCCCGCGCTGCGCAGAACTCGCGCATAGGCACGGCTGGCGGCGATTTCGTCGGCCAGCAGGCGGACGTCGAAGGCGAAGGACCGCTGCCACTGCTCGAATTTGGGATCAAGCGGCTCGCGGAAGCGGCCGGACCACATTTTCTTCAAGAGTTCGGGCTCCCGGCGCAAGTCGAAGTAAGAAGTAAGAATTAAGAATGAGGGGTATCTATTTAGCTCAGGTAACCCCAATGGGTTGTGGTTTCAGCTCCGGCCCGCCTGAGCCGACCGGACTATCGCCTTGTAAGTTGTTGGCTCCACGGCAGCGGCCTGCTGGACAAGGCGGAAGAACAGCTTCC